>JBOHBE010000059.1:0-5839 GCA_050698235.1 Gaiellales bacterium | reverse complement strand
GTCAGCCGGTGCCCGGCGTAGTCGGAGTTGAGCAGGTCGCGCGCGAACGCCAGCAGCCTGCGGCGATCGTCGGCGACCCAGTCGTCGTTGACCGAGTAGTACTTCTGCAGCCAGCGGCCGGCCTCGGGATGCTCGAACGTGGCGGCGTCGGGGGTGATGCAGATCTGCCCGCCGCACAGCTCGCGGGCGACGTGCATCATGGCCGGAAGCTGCGAGCACGCCAGCACGCGCCCCGTGTAGAGGAGCGACTGGTTCGGCATCAGGAGGCCCGCCGGCGACGGCTCGGCGAGCGCGATCGCGGCGGTCAGGTGGGCGTTGATCCCCTCGCGGTAGCACGCCAGCGTCGCGAGTTTCTCCTGCACCGCCTGCTGGCGCTCGAGGCCGGTCTGGCGGACGTTGTGGAGCGCGACGCCGATCAGCATGTCGGCGAAGCGGAGGATCCGCTGGACGAACGGGAACGCGCTGTAGCGATGCAGCGTCCCGCGGATGAACGCCGCGGCCCGCGTGTGGCGGTAGAAGAGGACGTTCTCCCACGGCACCTCGACGTCGTCGAAGACGATCAGCGTGTCGACCTCGTCGAACCGGTTCGACAGCGGGTAGTCCTCGGCCGGGCCGCGCCCCGCAAAGCCCGTCCGGCACAGGTGCCGCAGCCGCGGCGAGCCCATGTCGACGATGCACCCGAGCGCGTAGTCCGAGAGCTCGGCGTCGCCCCAGTTCGCGATCGTCGGCTTCACGAACGCCTGGTTCGCGTACGCCGCCGCCGTCTCGTACTTCGCGCCCCGGATGACGATTCCCGAGTCGGTCTCGCGCACGACGTGGAGCAGCATGTCGGGGTCCTGGTCCTGTGGCCGCTTCGAGCGGTCGCCCTTGGGATCGGTGTTGGCGGACACGTGGAACAGGTCCTCGCGGAGCACCCGATCGATGTGCCGGCGGATGTTCTCGCTGAAGCGCGGGTCGACCTCGTTCAGGACATCCTGCCCGTCGTAGAGCGACCACATCTCGCCGACCGTCTCGTCGCCCACGCGCGTCACGACGCCGCCGAGCTCGTCCATGACGGCGTCGACCGCCGCCCGCTTGTCCCACCAGTCGGCCTGGGTGCGAGGCAGCTTCAGCCCGACGGCGAACGCCTCCCCACCCTCCTCGTAGGTCAGCCGGTCGCGGTGCGCGTCCTCGTGGGCCATGTCGTAGATGCGCGCGCGAGCGTCGACGATCGGGCGGAACGCGGGGTGGGTCGTGACGTCGTCGACACGCTCGCCGTTCATCCACACCTCTCGCTCGTCGCGAAGCGACGCGCGGTAGTCATTGCCTGTCCGAATCATGCGGGGCTCCCTGGGTCGATCGGCATGCGGCTCGGGGACAAGTATGCACGCCGCTACGAAACAGACGGCACTGCCGACGGTGGGATACAATTCCGCACCGGAGGAGTGCGGTATGTGGGTGTGGAGGTAGGCTGATGGCAAAGGTGCTTCTGAAGGCGCTGGACATCCTGGCGCTCTTTGACGACAGCCGCCCCGAATGGGCGGAGCACGAGGTCGCCGCCGCGCTCGACCTGCCGACCTCGACCGCGCACCGCCTGCTGACGTCGCTTCGCAGCAGGGGCTATGTGGTGCGGGGCCGATCGGGGAGCTACCGGCTCGGGCCGGCCGCGGTGGCGCTGGGCCGGCGGGCAAGCAATGGAGCCCTCGCTCCGAGCCTGCGCCTCGCGCTCGAGCGCGTGGCGTCCGAGACGGGCGAGACCGCCGTGGTCGGGATCCGGGACCCCGCCGGCGGGGGGCTCCTCATCCTCGACCAGCTCGAGTCGAGCCACCGGCTGCGCCTGGCGCTCGAGGTCGGCTTCGTCCAGCCCTTGCACGCCGGAGCGGCCTCGAAGGCCATGCTCGCGCACCTCGAGCCCGGCGAGATCGAGCGTGCCCTCACCGAGCCGATCCGACGGGTCGGGCCAGCGACGATCACGGATCGCGACATGCTGCTGCGCGACCTCGAGGGCGTCCGCCGCCTCGGGCACGCCCGCAGCCGCGAAGAGGTCATCGAGGGCGGCTGGGGGGTGGCGTCGCCCGTCCTGGGCGTCGACGGCCAGGCCCGAGCGGTCGTCGGCATCGTGGCGCCCGTCGCCCGGCATTCGGCCGAGGCCGAGGAGAGCGCGGCGGTCGCCGTCGCACGGGCGGCCCAGGGTGCCGGCTGACGTGGAGCCCGGCGGCCCGCTCACCGGCGCCATCGGCCAGCTCCACGTGACGGTGTCGGACATCAACCGGTCAGTTGCGTTCTACCGCGACGTGCTCGGCCTGCCGGTGCTCTTCGAGGTGCCCGGACAGGGCATGGCCTTCTTCGACTGCCAGGGCGTGCGTCTCTACCTCGGCGCGGCCGAGTCGCCCGAGTTCACGTCGAAGCCGCTGATCTACTTCCGGGCCGACTCGGCCCGCGAGGGCGGCGCGGGGCTCGCCCGCCGCGGCGTCGAGTTCACGAGCGAGCCGCACGTGGTCCACCGCCAGGGCGACACCGAGCTCTGGATCGGGTTCTTCGAGGATCCCGACGGGACGACGCTTGCGATCATGTCGGAGGAGCCGGCGCAGGGCTGATCGCCATCGCCGCCCGCAGCTCATCCATGAGCCGGGCAACACGGTCAGCGCCGAGCTCAGCCCTGACCTCGCGCTGCACGCTCCTCCAGCGCGGTCGCACGTCGTCGACGAGCCGGCGCCCCGAAGCGGTGAGCGCGGCGTTTCGAACCCGCCGGTCAGCGCCGACCGAGACGCTCACGAGGCCGCGCCGCTCGAGCGGGCGCAGGTCGCGGGCCAGAGTTGTGCGGTCCATCGCCAGGCGGCCCGCCAGGTGGGTGAGCGGCAGGGGGCCTTCCTCGAAGAGCCGGGCGAGGATCGAGAACTGCGACGTCCGGATGCCGGCCGGCTGGAGAGCCCGGTCGTAGACGCGGGTCAGCGATCGGGCGGCCATGCGTGCCGTCGCGCACACGCAGGCCACCTCTGCCGGTTCGACGGACACGAAACGAGTATATACACGCTTCTGGTAGCATCGCCGTCGTGACCGTCGAGAGCCGCTCGCTCGCCGCCCGCGTCCTGGCGCCGGGACGCGTCCACTACGGGTGGGCGATGGCGGGCGTCACACTGCTCGTCCTCGTGATGAGCGCAGGGTTCCGGTCGACGGCGGGCGTGCTGATCGTCCCGCTCGAGCAGGAGTTCGGGTGGAGCGCGGCAACCGTGTCGTCGGCCGTCTCGATCAACCTGATCATGTTCGGACTCGGCGCGCCGTTCGCGGCCGCATTCCACGAGCGCTACGGCGTGCGCCGGGTGACCGTCACGGCTCTGGTCGTCGTCGCCGCGGCATCGGCCGCCACCACGCTCATCTCGTCGCCGTGGGAGCTCAGGCTGCTGTGGGGGGTCGTCATCGGCACGGCCACCGGCGCCGTCTCGATCCCGCTCGCGGCGATCGTCGGCAACCGGTGGTTCGTCCGCCGACGCGGGCTCGTCACCGGGATCATGACGTCGGCCAACGCCACCGGGCAGCTGATCTTCCTGCCCGTCCTCGCGACCATCGTGACGACCGCCGGATGGCGCTGGGCCTCTGCCACGGTCGCCGTCGTCGCCCTTCTCGTCGTCGTCCCGCTCGCCGCGCTCATCATGCGCGATCACCCCTCAGACGTCGGCATCGCGCCATACGGAGGCGACGCGATCGAGGTGCCGAAGCCGCCCTCCGCGGGGCCGATGCGAACCGCGCTCGGCGGGCTCCGCGAGGGCGCGCGGTCGGGCACGTTCTGGCTCCTGACAGGATCGTTCTTCGTCTGCGGGGCGTCGACCAACGGCCTGGTCGGGACGCACCTCATCCCCGCCGCGCACGACCACGGCGTGTCGGAGGTGACGGCCGCCTCCTACCTGGCCGCGATCGGCGTGTTCGACATCATCGGGACGACCTTCTCGGGATGGCTCACCGACCGCTACGACCCGCGGCTCCTGCTCTTCTGGTACTACGGACTGCGCGGCCTCTCGCTGCTCGTCCTGCACTCGGTGCTGGGAGCGCCCAACCTGGGGCTGCTCGCCTTCGTCGTCTTCTACGGCCTGGACTGGGTCGCCACCGTGCCGCCCACGGTCGCGCTGACCGCCGACGCCTTCGGCCGGGAGCGGGTCGGCATCCTGTTCGCCTGGATCTTCGCGGCGCACCAGTTCGGCGCGGCGTTCGCCGCCTATGGCGCCGGCGCGATCCGCACCGACGCGGGCAGCTACCACTGGGCGTTTCTGATCGCCGGGGCCATGTGCATGGGCGCCTCGTTCGCGGTCACCCGGATCCGCACGCGGGTTCCGCGGCCAGCGTCCGCCTGACGCTCCGCCCTATCATCGCGGCGTGGACGAGGCTTTCCGGACGGAGATCGACGAGCTGTGCCGCACGGCGACGGCCGGGGTGCGAGCCCGCGCTGACGCCTTCTGGGCCGAGTACGAGCTCGACCGCGACCCGGTCAAGCTGGCGGCCTGGTTCGTCCCGCGATGCTGGCGCGAGATCGACTACGTCTTCATGCTCGGCGAGGAGATCCGCCGGTACGGCATGCGGTTCGAGCGCAAGCACGTGACGGCGCTCGCCCGACAGCTCCACGACGAAGCCGAGCACTACGACGCGGTCGGCCGGATCATCGAGCGCCTCGGAGGCGAGGTCCCGACGGCGCCTCCGCCGTCAGCCGAGGAGTGGAGCGCGTTCCTCTGGGAGAGCCTCGAGCGCCATCCGCTTGGTGCCATCGCCGCCTGGAACATGAGCGAGACCGCTGCGACCGGGACGCTCGACGGCATCGTCGCCGCCGGCAGGCGCTACGACCTCCCCGACGTCGCCCGCGCCTACGAGGGCATCATCAAGGACGAGAAGTTCCACGTCGGCCTGGGCCGGCTCCTCCTCGACCGCTACGCCGTCGACGAGGACGACCTGGCCGAGGTACGGCGGGCGATGGCCGGGATGGCGGCGATCGTCGTCTCGAGCCATGTGGCGCTCGACCTGCCGCTCTGACCGTAGGCGCGCAACATCGGGGTCAGACCCCAATGTTGCACGGCTGATCAGCCGCCGCTGATCGCCGCGATCACATCGACCCGCGAGCCCGGCCCGAGCGCGGTGGCGAGCTCGGCCCGCTCCCGGTCGACGTACACGTTGATGTGGCGACGGAGGACCGGCCCTGGCTCGCACAGCCGGTCGCGCACACCTGGCCAGCGCTCGTCGAGCCGATCGATAGCCTCCTCGACCGTCGCAGCGTCGACGTCGAGCCGTCGCGGCAGATCGGCGTAGAGCGACGGGAGCGTCGGCGGCAGGTGGAGGTCCGCCACTACGAGTCCAGCACCGCCACCTCGACCGAGGAGATCCCCGGTAGGTAGCTCGCGATCTCGTCCCACGACTCGCCCTCGTCCGCGCTCGCGAACACCTGGCCGGTGCTCGAGCCGAAGTAGACGCCGGGAGCGTCGTGCGTGTCGATCGTCATCCCCTGGCGCAGGACGCCGAGGTGCGCGTTCTCCTGCGGCAGGCCGCTGCGCATCGGCTGCCAGCTCGATCCGGCATCGCGCGTGCGCCAGACCGTGGCCTTGCCCTCGTGCATGGTCCGTCCGTGACCGCCGTCGACCGGGATGACGTAGAACGTCTCGGTGTCGTGGGGATGGACGGCCGCGGCGAAGCCGAAGTCGCCCGGCAGGCCTTCGGTGATCTCGGTCCACGACTTGCCGGCGTCGTCCGAGCGGTGCATCCCGACGTGGTTTTGCTGGTACATGCGCTGCGGGTCGGAGGGCGACCGGACGAGCCGGTGGACGCAGAAGCCGACCTCGTCGTGGGGGCGCGGCCAGTCGGCGCGCAGGCCCCGGTTTCGAGG
>JBOHBE010000058.1:0-1500 GCA_050698235.1 Gaiellales bacterium | reverse complement strand
GTCGCGCACCGCGGTGCCGTCGTTCAGGCGGTAGGGCAGGTACTCGAGGATCGCCGGAACCGGGTTCTGCGCGGCGTCCTCGGGGAGCCAGATCCGCGCGGCCAGGCGGCAGCCGTCGGCGAGCTCGATCCACGTCGTCGGGATCGTCCGCACGGGGCGTGGGAACTCGGTGACGACGCGCACGGCCCGATTTAAGCAGGCCGCGGCCGCGCGTGGGCCGGCGAGGGGGTCGAGGCCACCCCGGGGAACCACCCTGCTAGGGGGCTAGCACCGCCCGGCGCCGAGCGTCAGAGTAGACCTACATCCTTGGCGCGCACCGCGACTGGGATGCCTCCCTGATATGCGCCCGCCCGGCTGGACGTCCACCACCGGGCGGGCGCGGAGGAAGTCCGCTACGCCGCGCGGACCGCCGCCATCAACTCCATGAAGCAGCCGACCTCCTCCTCGGAGGTCTCCGCGAGGCCGTTGAGCGCGATCTGAAGCTGGAGGCCGAACACCGAAAGCAGCAGGTCCGGACCGGTCGGCATCGCAAGGCCGAAGCTGACGTACTCAGTTCCGCTGTCCGCCCCGACGACCTTGTAGCGCCACGCGATCGAGGGGTCGCCCGGCCGGCTGCACTCCCACCCGAACACGCAGAGGCGCTCACCGACGCGCTCGGCGTCGGTCACGGGAGAACGGAGCAGCGTGCGGACAACGCGACTGACCGTGGCGTCGTCGGACGCAGAGGCGTCCTCAATGAGGGATGAGAGAAGGAGCCGGGCCATCGGGGGTAATGGACGGTGCTCCCAAGGTAGGCCGGTGCCGGGGTCGCCGCCTCCCCGAAACGGGGGGTCGCTACGCGGCCAGATCGACGGACGCGTCGTCGATGAGCCGGCGGAGCGCGGCGACGCTCTCGGCATCGAGGCGCGTTCCGGCGTCGGCGTCGATGATCGCGAGCACGCGCTCGGCGGGCATCGCGGCCCGGTACGGCCGGTCGCGGGCGAGCGCGTCATAGACGTCGGCGACCGCCAGGATGCGCGCGGGCAGCGGGAGCGCCGGCGCCTCGAGTCCGCGGTGGTAGCCGCTCCCGTCGAGGCGCTCGTGGTGCGAAGCGGCCGTTCCCGCGATCGGCCGCAGGCATTCGACCTGCGCGAGCACCTCGGCCGTGTACGCCGGGTGGCGGCGCATGAGCTCCCACTCCCCCGGGGTCAGCTTGCCCGGCTTGTCGAGCACGATGTTCGGCACGCCGAGCTTCCCCAGGTCGTGCAGCAGCCCGGCGCGGCGGAGGTCGCGAAGCTCGGCCGTGTCGAGGCCGAGGATCGCCCCGATCCCGGCCCCGGTCTCGGCGACCCGCTCGGAGTGGCGCGAGGTGAACGGCGACTTGGCGTCGACGACGCGCCCGAAGGCCTCGGCGATGAGGTCGAGGCGATCGTCGTCTGCCAGAACGACCTGCTCGGGCGGCTCGAAGGCCGCCACGTGGGCGGTCACCTCGGGCGCCGCGACCCGCTGCCAGAACGCCGA
>JBOHBE010000057.1:0-5549 GCA_050698235.1 Gaiellales bacterium | reverse complement strand
TGTCTGTGCGCCGCCTCCGGCACGAGCGCCATATGGGCGAGGTCGTGGTCGTCCCACATCCGCGCCGAGATGAACGGCGTCTCGTCGGCGTCGAGCGAGACAGTGCAGTACTCGGTGCAGACTGCGGCCCAGCCGCCCTCGGCCTTGACCTCGCGGTGGACTGCCTGCGACCACGGCTTCTCGACGCCGAAGCCCGTGCAGTGCGGCACCTGGTAGAAGCGGTTGCGCAGCGTCTTCGGCCCGATCTGCACGGGCTCGAAGAGGATGTCATGGCGCGGGTCGCGTCCCATGGCGGGCCGACTCTACCCGGCCATGACCACCCCGGCCGATACCATCCGAGCATGGCCGTCGCCCCCGACCTGATCGTCGACGTCGCCGGTTCGGGCCGCGATCGCGGCCGAGCGCATGGCGAGGTGCTGCGCGGTCGAATCGCCGACGCGCTCGAGCGATGGGACGCCGAGGTCGGCGAACGGATGGGCATCCCGGCCGCCGATCACGTGGCCGGTCTCCTCGCCGCGACCCGCTTCGTGCCGGCGATCGAGGCGTCGACGCCCGAGCTGCTCGAGGAGGTGCGCGGCATCGCCGAGGGAGCGGCCGTGTCGTTCGAGCGGATCCTCGCGTACAACCTGATGGATGAGGAGTGGTGGTACTCCCAGGCCGCCGGGCACCGGCACTCGTGCAGCCTGGTCGCCGTCGCGGCCGGCGAGGGTCGCGGGGCGCTCCTCGCCCAGAACATGGATTTGCCCGAGGTGATGGACGGCGGCCAGACGGTGCTGCGCTCCACCGCCCCCGACGGCGCCCAGACGGTCGTCCTCACCGCGGCCGGGATGATCGGCCTGACGGGCTGCAACTCCGACGGCGTCGGCGTGTGCGTGAACACCCTCTCGATGCTCAACCACTCGGCCGACGGCCTGCCCGTGGCGTTCGTGCTCCGAGGGCTGCTCGAGCGGCGCACGCTGGCAGGCGCCGAGGCGTTCCTTCGCGCCGTCCCGCACGCGTCGGGCCAGCACTACGCGATCGGGGCAGGCAACGACGTGGCGGGGTTCGAGTGCTCGGCGGGCGGGGTCGTCGCATCGGACGGCGGCGAGAGCCGGTTCTGGCACACGAACCACCCGCTCGCAAGCCGCGACGCCGACCCGGCCGACGACACGCCTGGCGGCACGGCCGATTCCCGGGCGCGCCTGGACAGGCTGGCCGAGTCCGGCCCCGACATCGAGACGCTGGACGACTGCGAGCAGCTCCTCGCCGACAAGCGCGCGCCGCTGTGCGTCGCACCGGAGGCCGAGCACAAGTGGCTCACGTTCGGCTCGATCGCGACGGAGCTGACCTCGCCGCCCGCCATCCGGATCGCCCCGGGCCCGCCGGATCGCACGGCCTGGCTCGACGCCGCACCCGCGGCCTAGCCGACCGCCTCCGCCCGGCCCCCGCTGACTCCCGCGACCGTCGCAGCCCCGCCAATTCTCGCGTCACACGTATCACGGGTCTGACCCCGGGGGACCCGCGTGACGGGTTTGGCGCGGTTCTGCGCGCGGTCGTAGCCGGTTTGTTGCGAAGCGGGCGGGTTGGCGAGCTCGCTGCGCTAGCGCCGGTAGGCGCGGGCCGCTTCGACCAGATCTTCGAACGGGCGCAGGAAGCGGTCGTCGCCGCGCCACATCAGCTCGTTGTGCCACTGGGTGCCGGCGGCGAACCCGCCGCCGTCGCCGCGCTCGAGCGTCTCGATCACGCCGTCGGCCGCACGAACCGTCGCCCGCAGGCGCGCGCCCGGCTCGCTCACGCACTGGTGGTGGAACGAGTTGACGCGCTTCGGCCCGCCGTCGAACCAGCGCGCGGCCCCCGACCCGGCCTCGATCTCGACGTCGTGCCAGTGCTCGCCCGGCGGCTCGAGCGCGAGGTCGGCCCACGGCTGGCGATGCCGGAGGGCGTTCGGGTGGATCGTCTCGACGTCCTGCACGAGCGACCCGCCGTCGGCGACCGCCAGCACCTGGATACCGCGGCAGATGCCGAGGACGGGCATCCCGCGGTCGAGCGCGCGCCGGGTCAGCTCGATCTCGAACTCGTCCTGCTCCGGGTGATGCGTCTTGGTGAGCGGGTGGCGGTCGTGGCCGTAGTGCGCCGGGTCGACGTCTGCCCCGCCGCACAGCTCCACCCCGTCGACGATGTCGAGCAGGTGGTCGATGCGGTCGACCGGCGTCGAGCGCGGAAGCGCGAGGGCCGTCGCCCCGAATCGCTCGAGCGGGACGCGCAGTCCGGGCTCGACCTCGCGCAGCATCGGATCCTCGATCTCGATCGTGTACCCGATGACCGGTCCGTTTCTCATAAGGTATTCATAAGCGATTCCCGAACCCGGAGGCGTGGCACGTGGCGACAGCGGAACGCACGAAGTTCATCCGACCGGACGGCAAGGACAAGGTCACAGGCCTCGGGCGGTACACGGCCGACCTGACCATGACCGGGATGCTCCACGCGTGCTTCCGGTACGCGGACCACGCCCACGCGCGGATCCGGTCGATCGACACGGCTCGCGCGCGGGCGCTCCCGGGCGTGTTCTGCGTCCTCACCCAGGACGACGTGCCCGATGTCCGCTACGGCCCCTTCGTCGAGGACCGCACCCTGTTCGCCCGCGATGTCGTCCGTTACGAGGGCGAGGTCGTCGCGGCGGTCGCGGCCACGACCCCTGAGATCGCCCGCGAGGCGGCGGCGCTCATCGAGGTCGACTACGAGCCGCTGCCAGTCGTGAGCGACGTCGAGGCCGCCCTCGCCGACGGCGCGAAGCTCGTGCACGAGGGCTGGTCCGGCTACTCGGCCTCCGACGATGTCGTCCGTGACGGCAACGACGCCTCGCGGTCGACGATCGTGAAGGGCGACGTCGACGCGGCGCTCGCCTCGGCGGACTCGGTCGTCAAGGAACGCTACGTCGCCGACATGTCGCACGCCGTGCCGATCGAGCCGCATGCAGCGGTCGCGCAGTGGCAGGGCGACAGGGTGACCGTGTGGTCGTCGACCCAGGTTCCGTACATCGCCCGCTCGGGTGTCGCCACGACCCTTGAGCTGCCCGAGAGCCACGTCCGCATCATCGTGCCGCACCTCGGCGGCGGGTTCGGCGGGAAGTGCGAGTTCCACTACGAGGCCCATGTCGCCGCCCTGGCCCGCGCCACGGACCGCCCGGTCCGTCTCGTCTTTTCCCGCAGCGAGGAGTTCATCGCTCCTGACCACCGCCGCGAGGGCCAGGTGATCGATCTCGAGACCGGCGTCATGAACGACGGGACGGTCGTCGCCCGCCGCAGCCGCATGATCCTCGACAACGGCGCCTACAGCGCCGACGCCCCGTTCTTTCCGCAGCTCGCGGCGATGCACGCCATCGGGCCGTACCGGATTCCCAACGTCTCGATCGACGCCAGCCTCGCCTACACCAACACGACGCCCTCGGGCTCGGTGCGCGCGCCCACGGCGCCGCAGGCATGCTGGGCCGTCGAGCAGCACATGGACTCGGTCGCCGCGTCGATCGGGATGGACCCGGTCGAGCTCAGGCGCCGGAACATCCTGAAGGAGGGCGACTCGACCGCCACCAACCAGGTGCTCGAGCCGATCGGCGCTGCGGAGACGCTCGAGTGCGCCGTCGAGTTGATCGGGTACGGCAAGGAGCTTCCCGACGACGAGGCGATCGGCGTCGGCATCGGCTGGTGGCCGTCGTTCGGCGGCCCGTCCGGGGCGTTCGTGAAGCTGAACGGCGACGGCTCGGGCACGATCATCACCGGCGCCCAGGAGTGCGGGACGGGCGCCGTCATGGCGCTGCCGCTCCTCGTCGCCGAGGAGCTCGGCATGCGCCCCGAGGACTTCTCGATCCTCGCGCAGGACACCGACGCGGGCGGATGGGACGCAGGCGCCTCCGGCTCGCAGACGACCTTCAACAACGGGCGGGCCGTCATCGAGGCCGCCCGCGAGGTGCGCGAGCAGCTGCTGGAGCTGGCGGAGGAGGCGCTCGAGGCCAGCCGCGAAGACATCGAGCTGGTCGACGGCGTGGCCCGGGTCAAGGGCTCGCCGACCAAGTCGGTGCCGATCACCACGCTGGCCGAAACGGCGCAGGGCGACAGACTGCTCCTCGGCAAGGGGTCGGGCTCGCCGCCACCGACGCCCGACGTCGACGCGTCCGGGTGCACCGGCCGGCTGGGGATGGAGACGTTCGCCGCGCCGACGTTCATCACCCACGCCGTCCGCGTCAGGGTCGACCGCGAGACCGGCGTCTGCCGCGTGCTCGAGGTCGCGGCCTCGCATGACTGCGGCGTCATCCTGAACCCGGTGGGCGCGGAAGGCCAGGTCGAGGGCGGCGTCGTGATGGGCATCGGGATGGCGATGCTCGAGGGCTCGATCATCGGCGAGGACGGCCGGCAGCGGAACCCCCACCTGCTCGACTACAAGCTCCAGACGTCGGCCGACGCCCCGCCGATCTCGATCGCGTTCGTCGACGCCCCCAGCCCGTACGGCGGGCCGAAGGGCTCGAAGGGCACCGGTGAGCCGCCGTGCGTGCCGACGCCTGGCGCGATCGGCAATGCCATCGCCCAAGTGACGGGCGCCCGGGTGCACCAGCTCCCGATGACGCCCGAGCGGGTGTGGGCCGCGGCCCATGGAGTCGACGCATGAGCGGCGGCACGTACCTCCAGCCAGCGAGCGTCGACGAGGCGCTGGCCCTGCTGGCCGAGCATGACGGCGCCGCGCTGGTTGCCGGCGGCACCGATCTGGTGGTCGGAACGCGCCAGGGCAAGCGGACGCTGCCCGAGACGCTCGTCGCCATCCACCGCCTGCCCGACCTCGACGGCATCGGCGAGGAGGGCGGCGCCCTCGTCCTCGGCGCGCTCGCGACGCACGACGCGATCGAGCGCTCCGACCTCGTGCGCAGCCGGTGGACGGCGCTGGCCGACGCATCGGCCATCGTCGGCTCGCCGGCGACCCGCCACGTCGGGACGATCGGCGGCAACCTGGCGAACGCCTCGCCGGCCATGGAGACCGGCGCTCCCTTTGTCGTGTTCGGGGCCGAGGTGGAGCTGCGCTCGTCGGGCGGATCGCGCTCAGTCCCGGTCGAGAGCTTCTGGTCCGGCCCCGGCCGCACGACGGCCGCGCCCGGCGAGATGGTCACGGGCATCCGCGTCCCCGGCCCGGCCGACGGCTCAGGGAGCGCGTACGTCCGCCTCGAGTTCCGGCGGTCGATGGAGATCGCAGTGGTCGGTGCGGCGGCGCTCGTGACGCTCGGCGGCGACGGGACAGTGGTCGACGCGCAGGTTGCGCTGACGGCGGTCGCGCCGACGATCGTCCGCTCGCCGGCTGCCGAGGCGGCGCTGCGAGGGAACAGGCCGACCGAAGAGGCGATCGCCGCCGCCGCATCGGCCGTCCACGACACCGCCGCGCCGATCTCGGACGTCCGCGGGTCGGATGGCTATCGCAAGGCGATGATCGAGGTGATCGCGCGGCGCGCAATCGACGTCGCCGCCCGGCGCGCGGCCGGCGAGCACGTGCCCGTGCCGGCGACGATGACCGTGGGAGGCACCCGATGAGCC
>JBOHBE010000056.1:0-6657 GCA_050698235.1 Gaiellales bacterium | reverse complement strand
GCCGACCCCACCGCCTTGGCGAGCCCGCGAGGGCAGAGATCGTCGACCGGGTGCGTGACCACCGAGACCTCGAACGCGGGCGGAGTCGCCGATCGCGCGAGGACGTGTGCGAGCCGTCCGTTTCCGGCGACGACGACCCTGGTCCAGCCCCGTTCGCTCGCGACCGCCCGGACGTCACGGGCGAGCCCCTGCGCGACCCGCGCACCGGGCCGGCTCGGGACGCGGTACTCGCCGACCTCCTCGATGGCGCCCATCCGCCACGACAGCAGCCGCGTCGCGGATCCGTCGCTGACCAGGACGCCGGCCGGCCGGCCCTCGTCCGCCGCGGCGACGAGCGGGCGGACGTACGCCGTCTTCTCGATCACCGCCGCCAGGCCGACCGGAAGCCCGACCGTCACCTCGAAGACCTCATCGCTCGACAGCGGAGCGAACAGCGCCCGGCCCGCCGCGCGGCCCTCGAGCATGCGGACGAGCGCCGGCCGCAGCCGGTGCACGCAGCGCCGCCGTGCGTCGACGAGCTCGGGGTCGGCGGTGGCGGCCACGTCGGCCTCGAGCCGCCGGAGCTCCCCGGCCAGCGAAACCGCCCGCACCAGCCGCCCATTGCCGTTGTCCGGGCGATCGGCGTAGACCGAGAGTACGCCCAGCGGATCCGCAATCGCGTCGATCGCGCGGATGTCGTCCCAGTTCAGCATGGTTCCTCCCTGATGGTCGGGTGCCGGAGCGAGGCGAGCGCGGCGGTGCCGAGCACGGCGGCGATCGCCAGAAGCGTCGCCCACCCCGGCGGGTGGTAGAGGTCGGCCGCCGCCATCTGGACACCGGTCAGCACGAGCACGGCGGCCAGGGCGAGGTCGAGGTGGACGAAACGGTCGCGCAGTCCCTCGAGCAGCACGAAGAGCGAGTGCATTCCGAGCAGGGCCAGCGCATTGGCTGCAAAAACGATCTGCGGGTCCCGCGTGACCGCGAAGATCGACGGGATGGAGTCGGCGGCGAACACGACGTCGGTGGCCGCGAGCACGAGCAGGATGGCGAGCAGCGGGGTGGCGTGCAGGCGGCCCTCGTGCCGTATGACCAGACGCCGGCCGTGGAACGCCGGGACGATGGGGATGACCCGTCGCAGCCCGCGCATGAGCCGCGTGCGCTCCGGGTTGGCCTGGGCCGGCGTCGACCGTGCCAGCCGCACCCCGGCCACGATCAGGAAGGCGCCGAACAGGTAGGCCGTCCACTCCGCCGCCTCGAGCAGCGCCGCTCCCGTGACGATGAAGATGCCGCGGAGGGCGAGGGCGGCCGCGATCGCCCACCCCACGACCCACCGCCGCAGTCCCGCGGGCACCGCGAACGCTCCCAGCGCAATGCTGAACACGAAGACGTTGTCGAGCGAGAGGCACCGCTCGATCACGTACCCGGCCAGGTACTCGCCGCCGGAGGCTGGGCCCTGAGCCACGGCGAAGACGGCCGCGAATCCAAGCCCGACCGCCGACCACAGAACCGTGACGATGGCGGCGCCGCGCATCCCGCGCGGGCGGAGGACAACGAGGTCGAGTGCGAGCAGGGCGACCGCGGCTCCGATGAGCACCGGCGACTGCCACGAATCCAGCAACGGGGATCTCCTTCGGCTCGATGAACGATTCCGAAGGTCTCGCCCGCCGCTGGGGCCGGCGCGCCGGGCTCAAAGGCCGTCATGACGACGCTGCCGTGCTGGGCTACTCCCCTTCCGTTGCGACTCTAGCCGCGACCGGGCCGGGGTGCGGGCCGCGTCCAACCTGCTCCCAATTCCGGCGACGAGAGAAATTCCGTGCGTTTGTGCTCAAGGCGGTCGGGAGCGCGTCCGATAGTCCCAGCATGGCTACCCCTGGCCGTTTGGATGCGCTCTTCGACCTGTCTCGAAAGCTCGCGTCCTGTCTCGATCTCGACGACGTTCTGCGCGAGGTCGGGCTGTGCGCATCCGCGCTGACCGGCGCCCATGCCGTCTCGCTCGAGCGGTACGACCGCGAGGCGCGTGCGCTGGTCGCGTTCGGCAGCGGCGCGCCCGCCGTCGACGCCGACACCGAGGCCGCCCGCCGCGTGCTGAAGACGCACGAGCCGGAGCTGGTCGAAGGCCCTGCCGGGTCGTCGCTCCTGGCCGCCCTGGTATCTCGCGGAGAGTCCGTCGGCGTCATGCGCATCCGCTACAACGAGCACCACGAGTTTGCCGCCCACGAGGTCGAGTTCTTCCGCTCGCTCGCCGACGTCGTCGCGAGCGCGATCGCAAACGCGCTCCTCTACGCCCGCCTGACGCGCGACATCTCCGAGCGCGAGCGGGCCGAGAAGGAGCTGCGCGCCGCCGAGTGGCGCTACCGCAAGCTCGTCGAGGACATGCCCGTCGGCACGTACGTGAATTCGCTCGAGGGCCGGGTGACCTACATCAGCCCGCACATCGAGCCGGTGCTCGGGTACACGCCCGAGGAGTGGGTGAGCGACGGCGGCGCTCTGTTCTCGGCCCTCCTTCACCCGGACGATCGCGAGTGGGTCGAGGCCGTCTCGGCGAAGTGCCTCAACGACGGGTCGGTGTTCGAGGAGGAGTACCGCCTAATCGCACGTGACGGCCGCACCGTGTGGGTGCTCGACCGCACGGTGCAGGTGTGCACTCCCGACGGCACGTCGCTCTTCCGGCAGGGCTTCCTGCTCGACATCACCGAGCGCAAGTGCGCCGAGGAGCGGCTCGCCCACCTCGCCTATCACGACCCGCTGACCGGCCTCCCGAACCGGGCGATGTTCAACGAGCACCTCGAGCTGGTGCTGGCCCGCGCGCGCCGGACGGGCTCGGGCGCTGCGGTGCTCTTCATCGACCTCGACGATTTCAAGCTCGTGAACGACAGCTTCGGGCACTCCGCCGGCGACGAGCTCCTGCGCCAGGTGGCGGACCGGCTCGGATCGGTGACGCGGGCCGGCGACCTCGTGGCGCGGCAGGGCGGCGACGAGTTCCTGATCCTGATCGGCGACTTCGACGGCCATCGCGCCGAACCGGAGTGGATGCGGACGGCGTGCGACCAGATCGCCCGCAAGGTGCAGTCGGCGCTGCACGCGCCGTTCCTGGTGGCCGGCACCGAGCTCCACACGAGCGCCTCGATGGGCATCAGCGTCTACCCCGTCGACGCGACCGACGCCGAGGGCATGCTGAAGAACGGCGACATCGCGATGTACAAGGTCAAGGAGTCGGGGCGCGACGGGTATCAGATGTACGCGTCGGACGGCCACGACCGGGTCGCCCAGCTCTCGATGGCGGGCCGCCTGCGCGGGGCCGTCGGCCGGGGCGAGATGGTGCTCCACTACCAGCCGCTGGTCGAGCTTCAGACCGGGTGCGTCGTCGGCGTCGAGGCTCTGGTGCGTTGGAATGACCCCGCCCGCGGGATGGTGCCGCCGCTCGAGTTCATCCCGCTGGCCGAGCGCACCGGTGTGATCGGGCCGCTCTCGGACTGGGTGATCGAGGAGGCCTGCCGGCAGAGCGCCGAGTGGCGCGAGCAGGGGCTTGACCTCTACGTGTCGGTGAACATGCCGCCTGCGCTGTGGCAGCCGACGGCGATGCGCCACGTCCTGAAGACGATCGAGCAGTTCGGGCTCCACGCCGGGCGGCTCATGATCGAGATCACCGAGCAGGCGGTCATGGCCGACGACGGCCGCATCGAGCCGATCCTGACCGAGCTCTACGAGCGCGGCCTGCGGCTTGCGATCGACGACTTCGGCAAGGGCCACTCGTCGCTCTCGCGCCTCTCGCAGATGTCGGTGACGACGCTCAAGATCGACCGCTCGTTCGTGCACGACCTGCCGGCCGACCACACGGCCACCGTCCTCGTCTCGGCCATCATCCAGCTCGCACGCACGCTCGGCCTTCAGCCGCTGGCGGAGGGCATCGAGACCGAGGAGCAGCGCGCCTTCCTGATGGCACAGGGCTGCACGTTCGGCCAGGGCTTCCTGTTCTCGCCGGCGGTGCCGGCCGCCGAGGTGGCTCCGCTCGTGCGCACCCGCGCGCGCCGCGCCGCCTAGCCCGCTGAAACAGCTGTACCAGGTACCAATGTTTCAGTGAAACAGCTGTACCTGGTACATGTGTTTCAGGGCTGAGGGCCGGCCGGTACCCGGATGTGGCGCTCGATCGGCGCTCCGAGGCTGGCCGCGGGGTGCGACGACCAGAGGAGGATGTCGATGAGCCGGATCGCCGAGAGCTCGATCCCCTCCTTGCCCAACCGGTGCTGGAGGCTGACCAGGGCCGCGCGGTTTGCGCGGGCCTGCACGGCCAGGTGGGCGATGGCCCGGGCGGCGTACTCGGCCTTCACCTCGGGCGCGGCCGCCGACGGCACGCTGGGCCCCAGCAGCTCGACTACCAGCGCATCGAGCAGGGGGATCAGACGAGGCCGCTTCAGGTGCAGCATCTTCGAGGCGACCGACAGGCCGCGGTAGGGGCCGCACATCGCGGTGAACGCCGCCTCGACCTTGCTGCGGATCTCGGCGCGCTCCCACTCGGATTCGTCGGTCAACGCGGCGTCCCAGCCCGGGTCGATTGCCGCGAGCCAGGCGGGCGCCCGATCCGCGATGAGCTCCTGCCAGCGGACATGTCCGCTGCGCGCCCGCGCGTACGTGTTGAGGACGGTCACGTCCTCGGCGACGAGACGGTTCGGCGGCGTCTTTCGTGCCCAGCCGTCGTAGCCGTCGACCCCCTCCGGGCCGACGAACAGCCTGATCAGCGGCGCCGGATCGTCGAACACCAGCACGGAGCCGGACAGCATCTCCAGCCGGATCGGTGACATCGGCGACAGGTTAGCGGCGGCCGAAGAGGCGGCCCAGGCGGGCCATCAGCGCCTTCCACAGGAGCGGCAGAGCCTTGACCTCGCCGGCCACCTCGGGGGCCGGGGGCGGTGGGGTCGCGGCAGGCGCCTCCGGCGCCGCGGCCGGCGCCGGAGCCGGCCCCATCCGCGCGCTCAGGCAGGAGGCAAAGTCGTTCACCATCGAGCCCGCCACGTCCTGCATGATCCCGGCGCCCATCTGGGCGATGCGGCCCGTGACCATCAGGTCGGTCGTGACCGTCGCCCTCGACCCCCCGTCGTCGTCCGCCGCGACCGCCAGGCCCAGTGTGGCCTCGGCCATCCCCTGACCGCGCTGCTCGCGGGCGCGCACGCGCATCGTCGCCGTCCGGGCCGCGTCGTCGCGCTCGATCACGTGGACGGTGCCGCCGTACGACATCCGGATGGGCCCGACCTTGACGGCGACCGTCGCCTCGAGGCCGCCGTCCTCCGTATCTCCGCCGATCGAGGCCCCGGGCAGGCACCCCGCGACGCCACGCACATCCATCAGCGTGGCGAAGACCTCATCGGGTGCCGCCGGGGCCGCGAACTCGTTCGAGAACTGCACGCCCTACCGCGCCATCGCGGCTTCGAGGGCCCTGCGCACCAGCACCTTGGCCAGATGCGCCCGGTACTCGCCCGACGCCGCCGTGTCGGACGGCGGATTGAGCCCCTCGGCGGCGTGCTCGGCCGCCTCGGCCGCATTGGCGCCCGAGAAGGCCGCCTCGGCCGCCGCGGCCCGCACCGGCTTCGCCGCCACACCCGTGAGCGCGATCCGCGCCGACGAGCCGTCGACCACCGCCGCTGCGCCGACCACCGCCCAGTCCTGCGCCCGCCGGTTGAACTTGACGTAGGCGCTCCTGGCCGCCTTCGGCACACGCGCCGCGGTCAGGATCTCGTCCGCCGAGAGCGACGTCTGGAGGTAGTCGACGAAGAGGTCGGCGGCGGCGATCGTCCGCTCGCCGTTCGGCCCCTCGGCCGTCACCTCGCCCTCGAGGGCGAGGAACACCGCCGGCAGGTCGCCGTGCGGGTCGGCGTTCGCCAGCGACCCGCCGAGCGTGCCGCGGTTTCGCACCTGCGAGTCGCCGATCCCGGCGGCCGTCTCGGCGAGGATCGGGCAGCCGCGGGTGACGACGTCCGACCCGGCCACCTGCGCGTGGGTCGTGAGCGCGCCGATGGTGATCGAGTCGGGCGCGTCGGTGATGCCTTGCAGCGACGCGATGCCTCCGATGTCGATCAGCGCATCCGGGGCCGCCAGCCGCAGCTTCATGAGCGGCACCAGCGAGTGTCCGCCGGCGAGCACCCGCGCCTCGCCGCCATGCTTTCCGAGCATCGCGATCGCGTCGGCGACCGAGCTCGGGTGCTCGTAGTCGAACTCCTGCGGGATCACGCCCGGCCTCCTTCCTGCATCGCGCGCCACACCCTCTCGGGATGCAGCGGCATGTCGAGATCACGGACGCCGAGCGCGTCGCACACCGCGCCGACCACGGCGGGCGTCGACGCGATCGTGCCGGCCTCGCCGATGCCCTTCACGCCGAGCGGATTCGTCGGCGAGGGCGTCACCGTGCGGTGCGTCCGGATCGACGGAGCCTCGACGGCCGACGGGATGACGTACTCGACCAAGGACCCCGTGAGGAGCTGGCCGTTCGCGTCGTAGACGGCGCCCTCGTAGAGCGCCTGGCCGATGCCGTGCACGACGCCGCCGTGCACCTGGCCGGCGACGATCGCCGGGTTGATGACGTTGCCGCAGTCGTCTACGGCGATGTAGCCGGTGATCTCGACCTTGCCCGTCTCCTTGTCGACCTCGACCTCGCAGCCGTGCGCGCCGAACGGGAACACGCAGTTC
>JBOHBE010000055.1:0-3142 GCA_050698235.1 Gaiellales bacterium | reverse complement strand
CCTCGATCTCTAGTTCCCGGTCGTCTCGTTCATCGGCACCAGCGATACCTAGTGTGCCGCGATGGTCGCGGTCAACGACCTGACCGCCGACGGCCTGTTCATCGGACAATCATCGGAGTTCTTCGCCACCCTCACCGGGCTGGCAAAGGCGGCAGACGCGGCCCGACGCCGGTCCTGACCTGTCGGCCTACCTCCCGGCGCCGCGGAAGCTCGCGAGGAGGCTGACGGCCCACTGCCGGTAGTCCTCGCGCGGGAGCACCGCCAAGCGCTCGCCCTGATGCCGGCGCTTCGGGGGAGACGGAGGCGGCCCCGATCGATGCGGGGCCGCCTCCGCCGCAGGGGACGACGCAGCGTCAGGAGCCGGCACGGAATGCGCCGGTACCTGCGGCTCGGCGACGGGCTGCGCGATCGGCCGGCGATCCGTCCCGGCGAGGAGCTGGGCGTTCAGGAGACGGCCCCGCGGCGCCTGCAGGATGCGGCCGAAGCCGTCCCACGGGACGGCGGTCAGCGGCTCGATCGACACGAGCGCGCCGCGATGTGGCGCGGCGATCACCCATCCGCCGCCCGCGTACAGCCCGACGTGGTGGACGTACCCCGAGCGCGCGCCCAGGAACACCAGGTCGCCGGGGCGCAGGTCGCCCCGCTGGAGCGGGACTGACATCGCCCAGAGGACGTCCGCCGTCGGGCGCCCGGGAAGCTGGTAGCCGGCGCGGGCGTAGGCATGGTCGACGAGGCCGGAGCAGTCGAACCCGCCCTCTGTCCGGCTCTCGCCGCCCCAGACGTACGGCCACCCCACCTGAGCCAGAGCCGCCCGTACGAGTGCGCCGCGCGCTCCGGAGCCGTGGGTGGCCCGAAGCGGCGGCGTGACTGGATGCTTGACGGGCGCGGGCAGTCGCGGCGCGTGCCGGTGGTGCCGCGGCTTCCCCGTCCCCTGGCGTGTCGGGTGACGGTGCGCCGGGCGGCGGTGCGTTCTGGGCGCGTTCGCCTGCCGGTCGGGCAAGGTGCCGGTCGAGCCGCTCCCGCCGGATCCGCTCGGGTCGGACGCGGGCGGAGGCGGGATGTGCCCGACATCGGCGTGGACCTGGCCGAGGACGATGTCGGTCCCGGCCGGGAGGCCCGCGTGTGCCGAGGTCAGGTGCAGCCGCAGGCCCGCGAGCGTGTCGCCGGCGCTGGTCGAGTCGCTACGAGCAACCGGGTCGTCCACGACGGCATAGCCCCAGCCCTTCACCCAGACCTTCTTGCCCGGGACGAGCTTGATCGGTTCGCCGTTCAGGTGGACGTGGACGAGGTGCGAGCCGGACGTGTCGGCGACTGCGCCGTCGCTCGCTCCGAGTGCCGCGCTGGCCCGGACGACGTCGACCCGGAGGAGGCCGCCGAAGAGCTCGACCGAGCGAAGGACGACGGCGCTGTTGGCCGTGATCGCGTCGCTGGAGCCGCGCTCCGCCGAGGCAGCGAGGTGGCCGATCCGAAGGAGCGAGCCGTCGTCGGGGAAGCGGTAACCGCGCGTCGAGGCGGGTGCCTCCCACGCGAACACCGTCGAGGTGCCGCCGCTCATCACGCGCCCTGACGGAGTCAGAATCGCGACGGCTGTCGCCGAAGCTCGCTCGACCGGCGGAGCGGTCGCACCGGCGGCTGGAGAGGCGAGCAAGCCGGCCCCAGCGGCAAGCACAGCCGACGCGCTGAGCGCTACCTTCGAACCTCGCTTCACCGCGCGCCTGGCCGCCGCCAACCCCCACCTCCGATTGACACGGTACCGCAGCACCTCCGCGGCCGCATACAGAGCCGCTCACGTCCGCGACTACGGCGGTCGGGCGCATCCACTGGACGTATCGGTCGAATCTGGGGTGTCTTCCGAGCGAAAACGCCGTAAATCAATAAAGATGCGGGACGTATCGCCGAAGATCTAGCTAGCGGCCCCGTATTTCGTCTGAAACGCCCCGCTTCGCACCATGCTCTCGTCGTTCACCACTCAGATCGCCCTCTTCGCCGCCCTCTACGGGGTCGTCAGCGCCCTCTCGCCGGCTCTCCAGATCCGGCGCATGCGGCATGCGGGCTCGTCGGAGAGCCTCAGCCGCGGCTACATCCTGATCAGCGCCGGCGGCTACCTCGTGTGGCTCGTGTACGGCCTGGCGCTCGGCAACATGCCGCTGATCGTCTGCGACGCGGTCGGCGCCGCGATGCAGGTCACCGTGCTGTGGTGGGCCTTCCGGCTCTCGTCGCCGCCGCGCGTGGCCCGGCTGGGCTGATCTCCGGCTACGCGACTTGCGCTTCGCTGGCCACGGCCTGCTGGGCCATTGCAGCGGCCACGCGTGCGACGGTCTCGATCGAGTAGCGCTCGCGGAGCGGCTCGAGCGCCTCGCGAACCGCATCGTCCTCCATGCGGCGGCACTCCGACTGGACGCGCTCCTGGAGGTAGCCCCAGAGCTCCTCCGTGTCCTGCGTGGTCGACATCGCCTTGGCGAGCAGCGGCACCACGTGCTCGACGAGCGGATCGCGCCTGGACTGCTGCTGAGTGGTCTCCTCTGTCACTGACATCGTCCCTCTCCTTCTGCGGAAGCGCCTGACCTTCTCGTGGGCGTCGTCTGCCACTTCTCCCTCCTTGACGCGAAAGCCGACCGTGCCCTACCGCCATTGCACACGCGGTCCGGCGAGGCGTCAAGCTCACGCCTGCCAGGAAGTGGGAGCAGACGCAGGCCGCCGCGCCTCGTCACCAGTGGGAAGGACGACGGGTGCTGCGAGCCCAGATGCAGATCCGACGGTCAGTCTGGCGGACGAGACGCGGCGCGCCCGGCTCTCGCTGTCGGGACGAGGCGCCGAGCGGACTTGTCACATTACAGGACGACGTTCGCCATTGGAAGGAGGTGCAGAGGCAGCCCGCGAACCACGGATCGGATGACCGATCCAGTCGACCCGACGCCCCTCCTGCGCTTGCGCGAGAGCGTGTACCTCGGCGACCTCGTGATCGCGGCGGTCGCCGAGCTCGATCTCTTCACGAAGCTGGGCGACGACCGGCGGTCCGCAGGCGGAGATTGCGGTGCTGCTCGGCCTCGACGAGCGGGCGGCGGCCGTGATGTGCGAGGCGCTCGAGAGCCTCGAGCTGCTCGAGCGCGACCGCGGCAAGCTGATGGCAAGCGCCACCGCG
>JBOHBE010000054.1:0-2488 GCA_050698235.1 Gaiellales bacterium | reverse complement strand
ACCTGTTCGCTCCATCCCAACCTGTGCGCCGCCCTGAAGGGGCTCGACGGCTGGCGCGTCGTCTCCCACACCGGCGGCGGGGTCGTCGTCGTCCGCGCCTGAGCGGCCGTCTGATGTCCGACGATCGCCAGCGCGCCCTACTCGACGACACCGGCGCATCGCCGGCTCTGCAAACGCGGGTCATTCCCATCCCCGTCGAGCCGGAGCGGCGCCGCGATGCCGTGCGGCAGGCCGCTTCCAGCCTCGGGCCGACGTTCACACGCTACTGCCTGGTCGGCGGCTCCGGATACGTCGTGAACGCCGCGATCTTCTGGGCCGCGGCCCGGTTCGTGCCGTATCCCGTCGCGTTCGCGCTGGCGTTCGTCGTCGCGGCGACGAGCAACTTCTGCCTCAACCGCCGCTGGACGTTCGCGGCGACCAGCCACCGGCCGGCCGCGTCCCAGTTTGGGCGGTTCCTGGCGGTGAGCGTCGCGGCGCTCGTGTCCGACCTCGCAGTGCTCTCGCTCCTCGTCGAGGCGGCGAGGCTTCCGGAGCTCCTGTCGGCGCTGATCGCGATCGGGTTCACGACCCCGGTCAGCTTCGGCGCGAACCGGCTCTGGACGTTCTCGCACCGCTAGCCATGGTGGTACCACGGCGGGCGCTCGAACCCATCACGGAGCGCGCGGCGGCCGCCGCCGAGCACCGACGGGCCGTGCGTCACTAGCACGCGCTCGATGTCGAGGAGGCCGAGCGGCTCGAGCGTCGGCAGGAAGCGCTCGGCGTACCAGCGCTCGCGGCGCTCGCCGCCGTCGGTCTGCTCCCACACCCGTAGCCCGTCCGGCGTCCCGACGACGGCGTCGCCGAAGACGAGCGCCCGCTGCGAGGAGATCCGAAGCGGCATCTCGTGCCGCCGGGGCCTTCCGATCGTGTACGCGCTGACCCCGTCGGGCGCATGATCCGGCCGCAGCTCGCGGAAGACAGACCGATCCGGGAGGCGCTTGGCGCAGGCCGGGTGCCCCCACACCGGCGCGCCGCCGTACCGAGCCGACACCGGCCCGGCCGAGCGCACGTGGTACGGGATCGTGATCAGGATCTCGACATCGCCGTCGACGACGGCGTCGAGCTCGTCCGCGAGCTCGTCAGGGACCAGCGGGTCGATCAGGAGCGTCCGCCCGGGCTCGCCGACCGCGAAGCTCACGACCTCGGCTCCCCATTTGCCCGGGTGCCATTCGGGATGGCGACCGCGCCACGCCCACAGTCCATCGTCCAGCCGCTCGATCACGCGGCCACCCTACCCCGGGCTGTTGCGGACTACGCCTCGTCGTCCCAGACGGCCATCGCGACCGGGACGGTACCCGGCCGGCGCGGCTCGTCGCGAACGGCGCGGCGGGCGCTCCGAAGCGCCGCGCCCGCCCGCTCGATCAGCTCGTCGAAGCTCTCCGCATGAGCCGGGCACGCGGCAATACCGACCGCCGCCTGCGGTTTCGAGCCGTCCTCCGTCCGGGCCCTCGCGATCGCGCGAAGCACCCGCTCGGAGGCGACTGACGCCGCGCGGCTGTCCGTCTCCGGCATGATCACCCCGAACTCGGTGGAGCCGACCCGGCACGCGACGTCGATCGAGCGGACGCTCCCGCCAATCGCCTGGCCGAGGCTGCGCATCGCCTGCTCGACCTCGCTCGGCGCCAGGTCGTCGACCGATGCCAGCGCGAGCGCGACGGGGCGCTCGTAGGTGCGGGCTCGCTCGATCTCGTGGGTGAGCGCCTCGACGAAGTGCCTGCTGTTCCAGAGGCCGGTGTCGTCGTCGCGGCGCTCGAGCATCGCCACCTCGTCGCGAAGCCGCTCGAGCTCGCCCGCCATCCGGCCGGACCGAACGCGCTCCCGCACGGCAACGCCGACGGCCGCGATAAGCGTGCCGCACACGAATCCGAGCAGAGGTAGGAGGACGTCAGTGCTCAAGAGCGGTACTCTCGTTATCCCGCCGCAGACGCTCCGCGTCAACCCGTCGGTGTCGTTCGGGCTTTCGCCGGATGTCCTCTCCGAAGGCCTGCGGGCCGCGCAGCTCGGCCCCGCAGCCGCGGCATGTGAGCGCCATCAGCGACGCGATCGTCTCGCCGCACTCCGGGCATGCGGTGACGACGGCGCCCCCGCAGTCGGGACACTCGACCGGCACCGCGGCCGCGCCGCCCGTCATGAAGCGGCGGCCCCATCCGCACCGCACGCAGAAGCCGCAGCAGTCGCCGAGCTCGCTGTTTCGGCTGTGCGAGGCCATACCCCGATTGTTGCATAGCGTTTCGGGCCGCGGCTCACAGGATCAGTAGGATCGCGGGATGGCAGTCACGCTGCACGCCGACGACACCGACGCGCTCCCCGCCCACGCCGTCGCGGGGCCGGACGCGCGCGGGCTGCGAGGGGCGCGCCTCTGGCCGGCGCAGGTCGATCGGGCCTGGGCGTTCGGCGGCTCGACGGGGGCCGGCGCCACGGTCTGCGTCGTCGACAGCGGGGTCGACGC
>JBOHBE010000053.1:0-5887 GCA_050698235.1 Gaiellales bacterium | reverse complement strand
CGGCCTGGGCGCGAGAGCGCAGCGGCCCCGCCGTCACCGTGCCGATCGGGCCCGGGCCCGACGTGACGCGCAGGCGCGGCACCTGCTCGCCCAGGGTCAGCGTGAGGTAGATGCCCGGTCCCGCCCGCGGCGCGCGCGAGTTGGCGGGCGGACGCAGGCTCGCGATCAGCTCGAGCTCGAGCAGCGCCGCCTCGAATTCCGAGCCGAGCGGCCGGGCCTCGATGCGGGTCGTGGCCTCGATCGCCCGCTCGACCGGCGCCCGCAGCGCGCGGCCCGAGAAGTACGAGCGGACGCGGGCGCGCAGATCGGTCGCCTTGCCGACGTAGAGCACAGCGTCGCGGGCGTCTCGGAACAGGTAGACGCCGGGCCCGGTCGGCACGCCCTTGGCGAGGCCGCGCCGGGTGCGCACGCGCCGGTGCTGGGGCGCGCAGAGGCCGATGACGTCGGCCACCGTGGCGGCGCCGCGCTCCTGCGCGAGGCCCAGCAGCCGGACGAGCACCTCGGCTGTCGCAAGCGCGTCGGGGAGGGCGCGGTGGCAGGGGCGCACCTCGGTGTCGAACCGCTCGGCGAGCGAGCCGAGGTTCATGCGCTCGAGCCGGTCGCCGAGCAGCCGCCGCGCCAGGGCGACGGTGTCGATGACCGGCGCGGCGAGCCGGCCGCTGCGAAGGCGGGCCAGGTCGGCGTCGACGAACCCGATGTCGAAGCGGGCGTTGTGGGCGACGAGCACGGCGCCGGCGCTGAAGCGCAGAAACTCGTCGAGCACCGGCCCGACGCGCGGACGCCCGCGGACGTGGTGCTGGGCGATGCCGGTGATCTGGGTGATCTGGGCCGGGACCATGCAGCCGGGGTCGACGAGCCGCTGCATCCGAGCCGCCTCGCTGAGCCCGCTCATGCGGACCGCTCCCAGCTCGACGATGCGCGATACGCCGGCCCGGGTGCCGGTCGTCTCGAGGTCGAAGACGACGTAGTCGGCCAGCTCGAGCGGCGTGTCGAGGAGCGGCGCGACCTCGTCCCACTCGGACAGCGCCACCTCGCCGGCCGAGCGCCACACGAGCCGCGGGTCGGCCCGGACGACCTCGTCGACCAGCTGATGCACGAGCGCCGAAGGGGCGCTTCGCAGCGCGAAGAGGCACGCCGCCGCCTCGGTCAGCCCGACGGGTGCGCGACGCGTGCACAGGAGCTCGTGCAGGCGGTCCGCGCCGTCGAGCGTGAGCTGCGCGACCGCGGGCATCGAACGTATGTTCGCATACCGGGCGGACGGTGCGGTGCGACGGCCGCATTAACCGACGCGAGCGCCCCCGCCAGCCCGGAGCGGGGACGCTCGAGCGTCACACGTCTACTGTTTGACGGCCGCCTTGAGCTGGCTACCGGCCGAGAACTTCGGCACCTTGCTCGCCGGAATCGTGACCTTCTGCGACGGGTTGCGCGGGTTCACGCCCATCCGCGCCTTGCGCGCCTGCACGCTGAACTTGCCGAACCCGGTGAAGGCAACCTCGTCACCCTTCTGAAGGGCGTCCTTCACGGAATCGAGCACCGCGTCCAACGCCACGCCCGCGTCCTTCTTGCTGAGGCCCGAGCGGGCGGCCACGGCGTCGATGAAATCGCTCTTCGTCACGCGTCTCCTCCTGGGTAGTTGGTCCTGAAACGTGTGAAGCGCTCGCACCCTACCACCGGCATCGGACGGCCACAATCCGAATCCTGTAGCGGGATCAGGCGGATTGAGACACGTTTGTGACGCCGAGATCGGAGACCGTAAAGAGCGGGTGAAACGGCACGCCTTCCGCGGCAACCGCCGAAGCGCCGCCTTCCTCGCGGTCAACCACGCAAATTGCAGCACAAACGTCGAGCTCCGCCTCGCGCAGCGCAGCGACCGCGTCGAGCAGCGCGCCGCCCGAGGTGACGACGTCCTCGACCACGCACACGCGCTTTCCCGCCTCGTAGACGCCCTCCAAGCGGTTCGCGGTGCCGTAGTCCTTGGCGGCCTTCCGCACGATCACGTAGGGCAGGCCCGTTTCGACCGACGCCACCGCGGCCAGCGGCACGGCGCCCAGCTCGGGCCCCGCCAGGAGCTCCGCCTGGGGGGCGCGCTCGCGCTGGAGCGCGGCGATCTCGCGGCCCAACCCGGCCAGCAGCTCGGGGTCGGTCTCGAAGCGGTACTTGTCGAGGTAGTAGCGGCTGCGCCGCCCGGAGCGGAGCACGAAGTCACCCTCGAGGTAGGCGCGCTCGACGAGCCGGCGGCCCAGCTCCGCGCGATCCGGCCGGGTCACCCCGCCTCGGTGAGGAGCTCGGTCGCGATCGGGAGCAGCGCGTCGGCGTCGGGCGAGCCCGTGCCGAGCGACATCATCGAGCCGTCGTCGAAGTAGAGGTCGACCCGCGTGCGGCTGCGGGCGCTGCGGCGGCGGTAGAGCAGCGTCCCGGCGAAGGAGCCGGCGCCGATCAAGACGCCGAACAGGAAGCGGCGCTTAGGCATCGGCCGCCTCCTCCTTTGCGGCGCCGTTTGCGACCTGGCGCAGGAGCGTCTTCAGGTCGTAGAAGACGAGGCCGACGGTCGGATCGGGGCCGGTCGTGGCCACGGCCAGCCGGCCAGAGTCGAGGACGACGAACACGCTGCCGTCGGACGTCGCCGCCTGGAGCTGCGCAAGCGCCTCGCGGCCGAGATCGCTGCGGACGCCGTCGGCCCGCGAGACCAGGTCGGTGGCGAGACGCGCGACGCGTGCGGACCGGTCGTCCGAGAGCGTCGAGGCGAGCGGGGAGCCGTCGGCCGCGGTGAGGACGACGGCCTCGATCTGGGTCGAGAGGTCCTTCAGCTCGCGGATCGCCGTGTTCGCATCCATTCGAGATGACGCTAGCACATGCCGATATCCTCACCCGCAGTGGCGACGCCCGCTCATACCGTTCTGCGTCCGCTGCGCAACGCGGCCCGCCAAGGCCACCCCATCATCTCGAAGTTCCTGAACGATCGAGGGCCGCATCTGGCCGCGATGGTCGCCTACTACGCGCTTCTCTCGCTGGTGCCGTTCATGTTCCTGGCGCTCTCGCTGCTCGGGTTCGTCGGCCAGATCTCGGCCAGCTCGTACCTGATCCGCGAGCTCGGCCACATCCTGCCCGGCCAGTCGACGACCGACCTCCTGAAGCCGGTGCGGAGCGTCCAGCAGAACGCCGGCGCGCTCGGTGTGATCGGCCTCCTGGGGATCGTGTGGGCGTCGCTCGGCTTCTACTCGGCGCTCGAGTCGGCGCTCAACATCGTCTTCCGGGTGCAGAACCGGGCGTTCCTGCACCAGAAGTGGGTCACGTTCGTGCTGGTCATGGTGTCGGTGGTCGTGCTCTTCGCGTCGCTCCTCGCCACGATCGCGGCGACCGGCTGGGTCGACCGGCACGCGCCCCACCTGATCCACCTGAACATCGCCGCGTATCTCCTGACGATGGCGCTGTCGTCGATCGGATCGTTCCTCTTCCTGATGGCCGTGTACCGCTACCTGACGAACGTGGAGCTCCACCGCGGCGACGTGTGGCCGGGGGCGGTCGTCGGGACACTCCTCTTCCAGATGTCGTTCCAGGCGCTGCCGCTCTACCTGCGCTTCTCGGACCAGCTGCTCGCGCTGCGGGCGTTCGGCGGCCTGGTGATCCTGCTCGTCTGGCTCTACCTGATGGCGAACATCATCGTGCTGGGCGCCGAGATCAACTGGTTTCACTGGTCACAGCGCCAGCCGCCGACGGAGGAGGAGCTGGCCGGCCTCGCCTGAAAAATTGGTGCCTGGCACTAATTTTTCAGGAGGGGGAGGAGGGCGCGGGCCGCGAGGGCGCGGTGGGAGATCGCGTCCTTCTCGCCCGGGGCCATCTCGGCCACCGTGCGCGTCTCGCCGTCGGGGACGAACGCGGGGTCGTAGCCGAAGCCACCCGCGCCGCGCGGGGTGTCGGTGAGCGTCCCGGTGAGCTCGCCACGGGCCGTCACCTCGGCCCCATCTGGGGCGATCGCGACCAACTCGGCGACGTAGCGCACCCGGCGATTGTCCTCGTCCGCCAGCGCGCCGATCAGCTTGGCCAGGTTCTGCTGGTCGGTCGCGTCCTCACCCGCGTAGCGCGCCGACCGCACGCCGGGCACGCCGCCCAGCGCGGCCGCCTCGATCCCGGAGTCGTCGGCCAGCACCCAGCCGGAGCCCCCGAGCGCCTCGTACACATGCCGGGCCTTCAGGCGCGCGTTGTCGAGGAACGTCTCGCCCGTCTCCTCGGGCAGTTCCCCATCGAACGTCTCGACCTCCCAGCCCTCGAGCAGCCGGCCCAGCTCCAGGGCTTTGTGCGCGTTCGCCGAGGCGAGGACGATCCTCACGCCGGGCCGGCGAGGACCCGCTCCTGCTCGCGCGCGATCTCGGCGATGCCGGCCGCAGCGAGCTCGAGCATGCGATCGAGCGAGGCCCGCCCGAACGGCGTCTTCTCGGCCGTCGCCTGCACCTCGATCAGCTCGCCCGCCCCGGTCATGACGACGTTCATGTCGACCTCGGCGCGGCTGTCCTCGACGTAGGGCAGGTCGAGCACGGGCTCGCCGTCGACGATCCCGACCGAGATCGCCGCCACCGCGTCGCTGAGCGGCGTCCGCGGCAGGGAGCCGTTCCCGACCAGCTTCCGGAAGGCGCTCGCAAGCGCGACGTAGCCGCCGCAGATCGCGGCGCAGCGCGTGCCGCCGTCGGCCTGGATCACGTCGCAGTCGATCCACACCGTGCGCTCGCCGAGCTCGCGGAAGTTGACGACAGAGCGCAGCGACCGGCCGACGAGGCGCTGGATCTCGACGGTGCGGCCGTCCTGCTTGCCGCGGGTCGCGTCGCGCTGCTTGCGCTCGCCGGTCGAGCCGGGGAGCATCCCGTACTCGGACGTGACCCAGCCCGTGCCCCGCCCGCGCATCCACGGCGGCACCGACTCCTCGACCATCGCCGTGCAGATGAGACGCGTCGAGCCGATCTCGAAGAGCACCGAGCCGGTCGCCGACGAGATGAAGTCGAGCTCCATCCGGACCGGCCGCAGCTCGTCGGGCGCGCGCCCGTCAGCGCGCGTCATGCGGCCACCGCCAGGACGGCCGGATCGACCCGCTCCACCTCGGTCAGCGGCAGCTGGAGGAACCGGCCCGCGACCTCGCGGAACGCGGCCGGGTCGCCGGTGCACATGAAGCGGTAGGCGCCCTCGCGGTCGGGCTCGTTGGAGACGCCGCGGCGGGCGACGGTGTCGGCCGCCTCGCGTGCGATCTCCTCGGCCGAGGTGATCAGCGTGACGCCGCGGCCGAAGATGCGCTGGAGCATCGGCCGGATCAGCGGATAGTGCGTGCACCCGAGGATGACCGTGTCGACGTCGGCGTCCTTCAGCTCGGCCGCGTAGCCGCGGGCGGCGTCGTGCAGCTCCTCGCCGTTCACGTCGCCCAACTGGATGAGCGGTACGAGCAGCGGGCAGGCCACCTGCGTCACCTCGATACCGGCGTCGAGCAGGTGCACCGCCTGCGGATAGCGCTCGCTCGTGACCGTGGCCTCGGTCGCCATCACGCCGACCCGCCGGGTGCGCGTCGCCTGCACCGCGGCGTGCGCCTCGGGCGTGATCACACCGATCAGCGGCACGGCGAACTCGCGCTGGAGGCCGGGCAGCGCCGAGGCCGTCGCCGCGTTGCACGCGACCACGATCAGCTTCACGTCGAGCGCGGCCAGGTGGGCGGCGACCTCGTGGGCGAAGCGGGCGATAACGTCGGCCGGCTTCGGCCCGTATGGGAACCGGTCGGGGTGCGAGTCGCCGAAGTAGACGAAGTCCTCGTGGGGCAGCGTCACCAGGCACTCGTGCAGCACCGTGAGGCCGCCGACGCCGGAGTCGAACATGCCGATCGGGCGCGAATCCATCGGCAGGAGTGTACGGG
>JBOHBE010000052.1:0-2003 GCA_050698235.1 Gaiellales bacterium | reverse complement strand
GACCTGGGGCCGGAGGGCGGCGACGCGGGCGGCGAGATCGTCGCGCAGGGCACTCCCGAGGAGGTCGCCGAGACTCCTGGCAGCCATACGGGCGAGTACCTCCGCCGGGTGCTGCCCGTCTACGAGGCTGACCGCGAGGCGGACCGTGCACTCGCCGGCTAGCGGCCCGCCCGAGATGACCCTGAGGGCTCGGGCGGTCATCCCGGACACCGAGGGCAACGTGCTGCTCGACCGCACGCACGACCCGGCCAAGGAGGGCTTCTACTGGTTCCCGGGCGGCGGCGTCGAGCCCGGCGAGACGGCCGAGGAGGCGGTGAAGCGCGAGCTGGTCGAGGAGGCGGCGCTCCAGATCGACGTCCTGAAGCCGCTTTACCTGTCCGAGAACCTGTTCGTCGAGTCGGGCGAGTACCGCCACGAGGTGATCCTGTACTTCCTCGCGGCCGTGCACGCGCGCCTCGACACGCCGCCCACCGACCTGCGAAACCACGAGTGGCACCCGCCGTCGGCCACGCCGCGGCCGCTCCTGCCACCCGATGTCGCCGAGGCCGTCATCTTCGACCTCGAGACCGGCTTCAAGCGCCCGATCCAGCACTTCGTGTGCGACGAGCGGCCCGCCGAGCGGCCTGCGTGACCAAGGGCGTTCGTAGGTCGGGCAAGACCCTGAAGGATGCGGAGCGCCGCCGGCTCGGAAAGGCCCGCAGGGCCGAGCGTGCTCCCGAGCCGGACCGAGCGCCACCGGGAGCGGCCACGCTCTGGTGTGACGGCGGCTCGCGCGGCAACCCCGGGCCGGCCGCCTACGGCTTCGTGCTCGAGGACGCCGACGGACGCACCCTCGCGTCGGCCGCCGAGGCGATCGGGTCGGCGACGGTCGCGGTGGCCGAGTACCGCGCGCTCGTCGCCGGGCTCCACGCCGTGGCCGACCAGGGTCTCGACGCGGTTGAGGTGCGCACGGACTCACGGCTGGCGGTTGCGCAGCTGACAGACGCGGCGCCGGTCAGGAGTCGGGCGGTCGCACCCTTGCACGCCGAGGCTCGCGATCTCGGCATGCGCATCGGCACGGTGATCTACCGGTGGATCCCCGCTGAGCAGAACGGCGCGGCGGATGCACTCGTCGCCGGCGTGCTGAACGGCTGAGCGACAGTCAGTAGTTGTAGAAGCCCGCTCCGGCCTTTCGGCCCAGCCGGCCCGAGTCGACCATGCGCACGAGCGACGGCGGCGGAGCGAAGCGCGGCTCGCGGTAGGCCTGCCACAGCGCCTCGGAGGCGTGCACGTGGACGTCAGCGCCGATCAGGTCGATCAGCCTGAGCGGGCCGATGGGCCAGTTGAGGCCCGCCGTCATGGCCTGGTCGAGGTCGTCGGCCGAGATCCCGCCCTGCTCGAAGAGGCGCACGCAGTCGTTCAGGAGCGGGATGAGGATGCGGTTCACGACGAAGCCGGGGCGGTCCGGGCAGACGACGGGCCGCTTCCCGATCGCCTCGGCGAACTCGCGCACCCTCTCGGCCACGGTCGCCGACGTCCGGTCGCCGACGATCACCTCGACCAGCGGCAGCACGGGGGCGGGGTTGAAGAAATGCATGCCGACAACGCGCTCGGCGGTGGAGGTCGCCGCGGCGATCTCGGTGATCGAGATTGCGGACGTGTTGGTCGCCAGGATGGCGTCGGGCCGGCAGATGCCCTCGAGTTGGGCGAACAGGTCGCGCTTCGCATCGATGTCCTCGACGATCGCCTCGACGACGAGGTCACAGCCGGCGAACGCGTCGAGATCGGTCGTCCCTGCGACGCGGGCGAGCGCCCCCTCGCGCTCGGCAGCCGTCATCCGGCCGCGCTCGACGTGGCGGCCGTAGCCGGCGCCGATGCGGGCCAGGCCGGCCTGGACGAGGTCGCCCGACACCTCGCTGGCGACGATGTCGTAGCCGTGGTGGGCGATCACCTGGGCGATTCCGGCCCCCATCGTGCCCAGCCCGACAACGCCGACCGTGCGGATCCCGTGCGTCACGCCGTCA
>JBOHBE010000051.1:0-4999 GCA_050698235.1 Gaiellales bacterium | reverse complement strand
ACCAGGTGCTGCCGAGCCGCTACGGGTTCAACCCGCACCACCTGCGGATGGCCAACGCCGCCGAGATCGTGGTCGGCCAGGGCGCCAAGCCCGGCACGGGCGGCGTGCTGCTGGGCGCCAAGGTCTCGCCGATCATCGCCGAGGCTCGCCAGCTCCCCCCGGGAGTCGACCAGCGCTCGCCGGTGCGCCACCCCGACTTCGTCGGGCCCGACGACATGCAGATCAAGATCGAGGAGCTGCGCGAGGCGACCGACGGCCAGATCCCGATCTACGTCAAGATGGGTGCCTCCCGGGTGCCCGACGACGTGAAGCTGGCGTGCAAGGCCGGCGTCGACGTCATCGTGATCGACGGCATGGAGGGCGGCACGGGCGCATCGCCCGACTCGCTCATGAACCACACCGGCATCCCGGCGATGGCGGCGACCGTCGAGGCGGTCGCGGCGCTTCGCGAGATGAAGCTCGAGGGCGTCGTCAACCTGATCATCTCGGGCGGTATCCGAAACGGCGTCGATGCGGCCAAGGCGCTCGCGCTGGGCGCCGACGCGGTGTCGATCGGGACGGCCGCGATGATCGCGCTCAACTGCAACCGGCGGATCTACCTCGAGGACTACGAGAAGCTCGGCACCGTGCCGGGCGCCTGTCATCACTGCCACACCGGCCTCTGCCCGGTCGGGATCACGACGCAGGACGAGGATCTGATCGCGCGGCTCCCGGCAGCCGAGGCGGCCGAGCGGGTCGAGGGCTTCCTGAACTCGATGACCCAGGAGCTCCAGATGTTCGCACGGGCGTGCGGCAAGAACGCCGTCCACGACCTCGAGCCGGAGGACCTGCGCGCGATGACGATCGAGGCCTCCGCGATCACGGGGATCCCGCTCGTCGGGACGAACTTCTCGTTCCGGCCGGAGAGCTTCGCCCAGGCCGTCGCCGACGCGATGGCCCCCGCCTCGACCAACGGTCACAAGTCGCCGTCGGGAGCGCACTAGCTCGTGAGCTTCCTGTTGGAGTGTCCGAACTGCGGCCGCCGGCCGGTGGACGAGTACGCCTACGGCGGTGAGGTGACGGTACGGCCGAAGTCGTCCGAGGACGCGCGCGCGCTCTTCCGCTACCTCTACTTCAAGGACAACGTCGCCGGCGAGCAGCGCGAGTGGTGGTTTCACTCGTCGGGCTGCCGCGAGTGGTTCCAGGCCGAGCGCGACACGCGCTCGAACACGGTGCTCCAGACCGCACCGCCCGGAGGGCTGGCATGAGCCGGCTTGCAGAGCGGCACGGCGAGCTGATCGACCGCTCGGCGCCCGTCACGTTCGGGTGGCGGGGCGAGCAGGTGACCGGCCTCGCGGGCGACACGGTCGCCTCGGCGCTGTTCGACTCGGGCGTCAAGGTCTTCTCGCGCTCGTTCAAGTACCACCGCCCGCGCGGCCTCCTTTGCTGCTCGGGACAGTGCCCGAACTGCCTCGTCCAGATCGACGGCGAGCCGGCCGTCCGGGCCTGCATGACGCCCGCGAGCGAGGGCATGCAGGTCGACCCGATCAACGCCTGGCCGTCGCTCGACACCGACGCGCTGCACGCCGTGGGCCGCGCCACGCCCTCGTTCGGGATGCAGGTCGGCTTCTATTACAAGACGTTCATCCGGCCGCGGTGGGCCTGGAAGTACTACGAGAAGTTCCTCCGAAGCGCTGCCGGGCTCGGCAAGCTCGACCCCGACCACCGGCGCACCGGGCGCTTCGAGAAGGTGCACCGCCACGTCGACGTGCTCGTCGTCGGCGGCGGCGAGTCGGGCCTCGAGGCGGCGATCGCCGCCGCCCGCGAGGGCCGCGAGACGGCCCTCGTCGACGAGGCCCTGGCGCTCGGCGGGCGGTTGGCGTTCTCGGGCATCGCCGCAGCGGAGCGGGCGGCCGACCTCGCGTCGCAGGCCCGCGAGGCCGGCGTCGAGATCCTGAGCCCCGCGTGGGCCGGAGGCGTCTATGAGGGGAACCTGGTCCCCGTCTACCAGGGCAACACGATGTTCCGGTTCCGCGCGGGCGAGATCGTCGTCGCGACCGGCGTGATCGAGCAGCCCCTCGTCTTCGGCCGAAACGACCTGCCCGGCATCATGCTCGGCTCGGCCGCCCGCCGGCTCGTGAACCAGTTTCGGATCGTGCCCGGCGAGCGGGCCGTCGTCGTGACCGCCGACGACCTCGGCATCGACGCGGCGTGCGACCTCGCCGAGGCCGGTATGGAGGTGGCCGCCGTCGCCGACCTGCGCGACGCCGCCGAGGACGAGCGCCTTGCGATGTACGGCATCGAGCATCTGACGGGCTTCGCGCCGGTCGAGGCCCGCGGCCGCAAGGAGGTGACCGGCCTCGTGGTCGCGCGCGGTTCCGAGCGGCAGACGATCCCGGCCGACACGGTCGTCATGAGCGGCGGCACCGTCGCCCAGTGGGGCCTCCTCGTCCAGGCCGGCGGGACGGTGCGCTACGACCGCGCCCGGCGCGTCTACGTGCCCGACCGGGTGCCCGAGGGCGTTCGCGTCGCCGGCGAGGCCGTCGGCACCGACCGGGCTGTACCGGCCAAGGCGGAGGGCGCCAGGGGAACGCAGTTCGTCTGCTACTGCGAGGACGTCACGACCAAGGACGTGCACCTGTCGGTGTCGGAGGGCTTCGCTTCGCTCGAGCTCTCGAAGCGCTACACGACCGTCACGATGGGGCCGTGCCAGGGGAAGATGTGCCATCGCAACTCGGGGCTTCTGATGGCCCGCGAGCTCGGCGTCGACCCCGACGAGGAGCGGGTCGGCGTGACCACCGCCCGTCCGCCCCACAACCCCACGAGCTTCTCGCTCCTGGCCGCGCGCGGCTACGAGCCCGAGAAGCGCAGTGCGATCCACCACTGGCACGCCGAGCACGGCGCCAAGATGCTGTGGGCGGGCGACTGGAAGCGGCCCTATGACTACGGCGGCGCCGAGGACGAGACCGCCGCCGTCCACGAGTCGCTCGGTCTGATCGACGTCTCGACGCTGGGCAAGCTGATCGTCCGCGGCCCCGAGGCGGCGGCGTTCCTCGAGCGCATCTACCCCAACCGCTACGGCGACATGAAGCTCGCCCGCGTCCGCTACGGGATCGTGTGCGGCGACGACGGGTCGATCCTCGACGACGGCACCGTGGCCCGCCTGTCCGAGACCGAGTATTACGTCACCACCACGTCGTCGGGTGCCGGCGGCATGGAGCAGTGGTTCACGTGGTGGAACGCCGTGTGGGGGATGGACTGCCAGATCGTAAACGTGACGTCGGCGATCGCCGCGGTGAACCTGGCGGGGCCGAACGCCCGCACGGCGCTCACGAAGCTCACGGGGTTCGACCTCTCGAACGAGGCCTTCCCGTATCTCGGCGCCGGCCACGCGAACATCGCCGGCGTGCCGTGCCTGATCCTCCGCATCGGGTTCGTCGGCGAGCTCGGCTACGAGATCCACTACCCAACGGCGTCGGGAGAGCACCTGTGGGCCGAGCTCATGGGCGCGGGCGAGGAGTTCGGCGTGAAGCCGTTCGGCCTCGAGCCCCAGCGCGTCCTTCGCCTCGAGAAGATGCACGTGATCATCGGGCAGGACACGAACGCCGAGTCGCAGCCGCTCGAGGCGGCGATGCCGTGGATCGTGAAGCTCGACAAGGAGAACGACTGGATCGGGCGGTACTCGATCGAGTGGTACCAGCACCGCGGCGACCGCTTCGCGCTCGTCGGCTTCGAGGGCCAGAATGGATCGGTGCCGAAGGAGGGCGCGCAGATCATCGGCGCCGGCGGGATGCCGGTCGGCCGGGTCACGTCGTCCAGATTCTCGCGCCGGCTCGGAAAGTCGATCGGGATCGCCTGGGTGCCGGCCTCGAGCTCCGAGGAGGGGACGCCGATCGTGATCTCGGATCCCTCCGGTGCGCAGATCCCTGCGAGCGTCCGCCGCAGCGCCTTCTACGACCCGGACGGAGCGCTGCTCCGGTCGTGAGCGCCGTCGACCCGTATGCGTTCATGTCTCCCGCGACCGCCGGGACGGGCGTCGCGCTGCGAACGCCGATGGAGCGCCGCCACATCGCGGCGGGCGCGGCGATCGAGGCGCACGGCGGCTGGCGGATCGGCGTCTATCCGGACGACGCCGACAACGACCCCTGGATCGTCGACGTGTCGCACTTCGGAAAGCTCGATCTCCGCGCGACCGCCTCGGGCCTCGACCAGCTGGCGGGCGGGCTCGCTCCCGGCGAGGCGCGGGCGGACGGCGACGTCTGGACGCTTCGGCTGACGCCGACGCACGGCTACATCCTCTGCCCCTTCGGCCGCCTCGAGGCGATCCGGGCGACGGCCGGAGGCGCCGCGATCGACCTCACCTGCGGCCTGGCCGGCATCGCGATCGGCGGGGCGGCATGGCGCGACGTGATGAACCGGTCATCGGGGCTCGACGTGCGGCCCGCACGGTTCCCGGGCAACCGCTGTATGGCCGGATCCGTGATGCGCGTGCCGACGCTCGTCCTGAACGAGGGCGAGCATGTCTCGATGTTCGTCGGGTGGGAGTACGGCGAGTACTTCTGGGACGCGATCCTCGACGCCGGCGAGACGCTGGGCGTCGCAGCGAGGACGCCCGCGGTCGCCCGCACCCCGGAGGCCGTCGCGTGATCGGCCTTCTCAAGAAGCACCGCTACTTCCGCCCGCACACGCTGCGCGCGAGCTACGACGCGATCGTGATCGGCGCCGGCGCCCACGGCATGGCAACGGCCTACTACCTGGCAAAGGATCACGGGATGAAGAACGTCGCGGTCGTCGACCAGAGCTACATCGGCTCGGGCGCGTCGGGCCGCAACACGACCATCATCCGCTCGAACTACCTGACGCCGGAGGGCACCCGCTTCTACACGGCGAGCGTGAAGCTCTACGAGACGCTCTCGCAGGACCTGAACTTCAACATGCTCTTCTCGCAGCACGGCCACCTGACGCTGGCCCACTCCGACCGGTCGGTGAACACGATGATGGAGCGGGCCGAGGTGAACCG
>JBOHBE010000050.1:0-4727 GCA_050698235.1 Gaiellales bacterium | reverse complement strand
TCCGCCCGGCCGACCGGGTCAGGATCGTCTTGAGCGTGCGGTTGCCATCCTCGGCCGCGACGATGTCGCCCGCGACGAGCGCCGCGACCAGCGGGAAGAGCCAGACCGATGCGAAGAGCAGCATCAGCAGCGGCACGGCCAGCCCCGACTCGACGGCGAACCGCAGGAAGAACGGCGATCCCGGGTCGGTTGCCTGGGGCGGCCTGACCTTGATCGCGACGACCAGGATGACCGGCGCGAGGGCGGCGGCGCCCAGGCCGAGACACGTCCGCTTCTGCGCCGCGAGCTTGCGCAGCTCCCATCCGTAGGCCCTCCCGGTCATTCCTCGCCGCCCTCCGTGATCTCGAAGAACAGCTCCTCGAGGCCGCCCCCGCCGGGCACGAGCGCGCGAACGCCGATCCCCGCCTCGGCGAGGTGAACCGACACGGAGGCCGCCGCGTCGGCATCGGCCGCGAACCACACCGACCCGTCCTGCGAGGTGACGTCACGGATGCCTGCCAGCGTCCGGCAGACGTCCGCGGCGCGCCCGGGATCCGTGGCCTCGAGCCGGTAGCGCCCGTCGCTCCGCGCCAGGAGCTCGGCAAGCGTCCCTTCATACCGAATCCGCCCCAGCTGGATGATCGCGAGGCGGTTGCACAGCTGCTCGACCTCGCTCATGAGGTGGGTCGAGAGCAGGATGGTGATCCCCTCTCCCGCCAGGCGCTTGACCATCCCGCGCATGTCGCGCATGCCGGCGGGATCGAGCCCCGTCGTGGGCTCGTCGAGCAGCAGGAGGCGCGGCGACCGCAGGAGCGCCGCGGCGATCCCGAGCCGCTGGCGCATCCCGTGGGAGTAGCCGCCCAGCCGGTCGCCGGCGCGGTGGGCCAGGTCGACCAGCTGGAGGAGCTCGTCGATCCGGCCGCCGTCGCCGCCGTCGAGCGTCGCCATCATCTCGAGGTTTCGCCGCCCCGACAGGTACGGGTAGAACGCCGGCTCCTCGACGAACCCGGCGACGCCGGCCAGCGCGGCGACGGGGTCGGCGTTCGGGTCCTGGCCGAAGAGCCGCACCTCGCCGCCGGTGGGCCGGATGAGCCCGAGCATCATGCGAAGCGACGTCGTCTTGCCCGCGCCGTTGGGCCCGAGGTAGCCATAGACGTCACCGGCCGCGACCGAGAGCGTCACGTCGTCGACGGCCACCAGCTCGCCGTAGGTCTTGCGCAGGGCGCGCACATCGAGCGGGGCTGCGGTCACAGGCCCCGCGCCACAGCTTCGACGACCGGTTTGGGCATGCTTCCGAGCACGGTGTAGGTGACGCCGCCGCGGTCGAACCGGATCACGGTCCCGAGGGCGGTGACCAGCTCCCGCCCGGCCGCGCCCGACACCGAGACCGAGGGCAGGAGGCTCCAAAGGCCGCCGCCGGGGTCGCCGCCGCCGGGCTGCTCGAGCACGACCACCGAGCTGAGGCTCGTCCCGTACACGAGCACGCGGCCCGTGACGTCCGTCGAGCGCGACGCCTCGCGGCAGGTGCGGAGCTCGAGCCCGGCGAGGGTCGGCGGTGCGCTGCACGCGACCGTGCCGCCGACCGAGGGTGGGGCACCGAAGCGGATCGCGAGCGGCGCCATCCCGTACGGCAGGCGGAGCCGGAAGACCGATGGGTCGATCTCGCCGTACGAGACGTCGCTCAGGGCGAACTCGAGCAGCGGCGCCGTTTGGCCGACGCCGTAGAGCTCGAGGCGGAGCGGCGTCCCCGTCTCTGCGTCGACCGACACGCTCGCAGACCGCAGGAGGCCGCCGTCGTGGGTCGGCGCGATCCGGACGGTGTAGGCGGGGCGGCCGCCCGTCACCCCGGGTACCGGCTGGGAGAGCTGCACGTCGCCTGCGTACGAGTCGAGCAGCGACCCGGCGCCCTCGAGCCCCGACCGGGCGATCTGGGGCACGCTGACCGCCGGCAAGATCGCGCTGTAGGCGGTGCCGTCGGCCGCGTCGTAGACGAGGGCGTGGTTGCCGGTGAGGAGGAGCTGGGTGTCGCCCTGGTCGGTCTGGAACTCCATCCGCAGCCGGCCATCGGCGTACCAGAGCCGGCCGTCGGCGCCGCTCACGAGCGGCAGCGGGCTGCCTCCCGCCGTGGCATCGGGAACGAGGTTCGTGGTCGGCACGAGCGAGTTTATGTACCGGAAGTGCGCGGTCACGCCGGCGGGCCTGTCACCTGCCAGCTCACGCAGGGTCAGCTCCTGGAGCGTGGTCGCCGGCGGCGGCTTCGGCGGCGAGCTGTCGATGCTCCAGAGCCAGTTTGCGCCAACGAATGCAGCCGCGGCCGTGAGCCCCACGGCAGTCAGCGTCGTAGCGGACGCCCGGCGTACCCAGGCGGAAATGGTTCCCATGGCGCTCGGGGAGCAGGATATCGGCGACTCCGCACGTCGGCCCCCTGTGAAACGCTTACCGAACCTTCACCGTTCGGCCGGCCGCCCGCTTACAAGAATTGGCGACATATCCCAGCGTGCGACCCGCCCGAAACTGGCGCATCCTTCCTGTGGCCGCGGCCGCCCTCCTGCTCACGGCGGGGACGGCGTCGGCGCACGTTCACACGAATCGGAACCTGGTTCCGCGCCACGGCGCCCTCTTCGGGGCGTTCGTGAATCGCAGCGGCGACCCGTGGGCGAACGTCGTCGGGTTCGAGCGGACGCTCGGCTTCAAGCTCACGATCGTGCATCACTACCGGCCGTGGTCGATCTCGTCGTTCAGCATCGACAAGGCCGCGCTGAGCCACCGGCAGATCCCGATGATCTCGTGGTCGCCGGGCGGCACGACGACGGCGGCGGCGATCGCGAGCGGGAGCCAGGACGCTCTCATCAAGCGCACGGCGCGCGCGATCAAGGGCCTCCACAAGAAGATCTTCCTCCGGCTGGGCTACGAGATGGACCAGCCGCACGGAAGCCCGCGCTACATCGGCACGCCGCGCGAGTTCGTGCCCGCGTGGCGGCGGGTCGTCCGCATCTTCCGCAACGTCGGCGCGCTGAACGCGCGGTTCGTGTGGTGCGGGATCGCCGCCAACTTCAAGACCGGTCACGCGCAGGCCTACTACCCGGGCAACCGGTATGTGAACTGGATCGCGGCCGACGGATACAACTGGTATCCGTCGAAGCGAAAGTGGGCCGGCTACCGCTCGATCTTCAGCTCCTTCTACCGGTGGGCGGGCCACCATGGAAAGCCGCTCATGATCGCCGAGACGGGCAGCATGGAGGACCCGCACAGCGCGGGCCGCAAGGCGCACTGGATGACCCGGGCGCGCAAGTGGGTGCACGCGCACCACAAGCTGAAGGCGCTCGTCTACTTCGACTCGATCTCGCCGAAGGGCTACGACTTCCGCGTCCAGACGTCGGGGTCGGCGCTGCATGCGTTCCGCCGCTGGGGGCGCGGGACGTACTGGAACCGAATGCACCGCTGAGCGGCGCTATCGTGGGGCCATGCCGGTCACGATCGCCGTCCTCGGTGACCGCAACGTCGAGTTTCTGACGCACCGTGAGATCGACGCCACGCTCGGGCTCGTGCCCGCGGACGTCGACGCCCGCTGGCTGCCGAGCCCCGAGGCGGAGTCGGCCGCGGAGGCCGACGGCCTCTGGGTCGTTCCGGGCACGCCGTACCGCGATGACGGCGCCGTGCTCGGGGCCATCCGTCGGGCGCGGACGGCCGGCATGCCGATCCTCGGGACGTGCGGCGGGTTCCAGTACATGCTCGTGGAGTTCGCCCGGAACGCTGCCGGGATCGGTAGCGCCGCCCACGCCGAGACCGAGCCGGAGGCCCCCGATCCGGTGGTGGCGCGCCTCTCGTGCAGCCTCGTCGGCGAGGAGCGGCAGGTGACGGCGGTCGCCGGAACCCGGGTCGCGGAGCTGTGCGGGACAGCCCCGTTCACCGGCTTTCACTGGTGCAACTACGGACTTGCCCCGGAGCGCGAGGCGGCGCTCGTCGACGCCGGCCTGGTCGTCTCGGCGCGTGCGCCCGACGCGGGGGTCGAGGCCGTCGAGCTGCCCGGCCATCCCTTCTACGTCGCGACGCTCTTCCAGCCCCAGGTGGGAAGCTCGAGCACCGGTCAGCTGCACCCGCTGATCGCGGCGCTGATCTCAGCCGCCCGCGCTGCGGACCCGATGGCGCGCCTCGCGGAAGCGGAGGGCCTCGTAGGCGACGAGTGAGGTCATGGTGGCCGTGACGAGCGCCAGGAGCACGAGTGCGCTCACCGAGGACGCGAGCCCGATCATCGCCGCCAGCAGGACGGCTGTGACCAGCCGCTGGCGGCTCAGCGTGTGGACGTTTCGCAGCCGAAACAGGACGTGGGCGACGAGGTAGAGGCTCACGCCGCCGCACAGCGTTGCCGCGGGCGTCCAGTCGAGCGGGTCGTGGGCGTGGGGGAGCGCCTTCTTGACCCCGACGGCGAACAGCATCACGGCCGCGACCATCGGCAGGTGCAGGTAGCTGTAGGAGTCACGCGCGATGGCGGCCTGCTCCGCGCCGGTGGCCTCGGCCAGTCGGCGCGCGGCGACGATGGCAACGACGTCGAAGTACGTCCACCACATGGTCGTGACCACGAGGATGCCGAGGGTCGCGGCGGTGATCGTGCGCACGTTGAGGTCGAGGTTGCCCGCGCTCACGCCGAGCGCCACGACGGATTCGCCGAGCGCGACGATCAGGATGAGCCCGTGGCGCTCGCTGAAGTGGCCGGGCGAGAGCTTCCAGCCGCCCGAGTCCTGGAGCGC
>JBOHBE010000049.1:0-1986 GCA_050698235.1 Gaiellales bacterium | reverse complement strand
CCTCCCACATCGGGCAATGGCCGGACCGCTCGAAGATGACGAGATCGGCCGGGATCCGCTCCGCCAGCCACTCGCCGCTCGCGACGCGGATCATCTTCTCGTCACGGCCCCACGTAAGCAGCGTCGGGAGCCGGTAGGTGCCCACCAGGTCGCGGTAGTCCTGGAGCGACTGGTTGAGCAGGATGCACGTCCCGGCGTTCGGCCCGACCGTCTGCGTCTCACGAACGAGGAGCTCCAGGTCGGCCGCGGACGGCTCGTCCATGAGCATCGCCGGGACGAACTCCTCCATCAGGCTGCGGTAGTCGGCCTGCCCGGCAGCCAGCATCTCGTGCAGCGCGTCGAGGGTGAGGCCGCTCAGCTCCCAGCCCGGCCGCCTGAGGCCGGATGGGCTCTGCGAGACGACGACGTGGCCGGCGAGGCCGTCGGCGCCGAACTGCCGGATCATGTCCCAGATGACCAGCGACCCCATCGACCAGCCGACGAGCACGGCGTCGTCGAGGCCGAGGCCCTCGAGCAGATGCCTGACGTCGCGGGCGTATTGCGCGACCGTGTGACCGCCCTCGTGGGGAGGCGACTCGCCGTGGCCGCGGAGGTCCACGTTGAGGACACGGAACCGCTCGCAGAGCGGCCCGGCGTTTCGCTCGAAGAAGCGGCGAGACATCGAGACGCCGTGGATGAGGACGACCGGCCGGCCCGTCCCGACGTCGTCGTAGGCGATCCGCGCGCCGTCCGGCAGGTCGTGCAGATGCGCCATCGGGCGATCGTAGAGGAGACGTGCCACAATGCTGGCATGACGATCCTCGAAGGGCCGATTCGGGGCGCGGAGCGGACGCAGGTCGGCGGCCTCACCGTCGACGACGTGGTCGTGGGGACGGGTCACCTGAAGCGTCTGATCTATCCGCCGGGCTGGCGGTGGTCGACGCACATGCGCCCGGTGACCGGCGGCGAGATGTGCATGCACGCGCACGTCGGCATGCTCGTCCAGGGCCGGATCGCGATCGAGTACGGCGACGGCTGCCGGGAGGAGTTCGAGGCCCCGGCGGCGGTGGTCGTCGTCCCTGGGCACGACGGCTGGGTGGTCGGAGATGAACCGGCCGTGCTCGTCCAGTACGACTGGGCCGGCGATACGGTCGAGCGGCTCGGTCTGCCCTCCGCGCACACGCACGACGGCTAGCTCGCACCCGCGCAGCGGGAAACCACGTACTTCCTCCGAGGGCGGATACCTCAAACGGGGGACGTTGACCGCAACGTTTTGCGGCCGATAGGTACGGCAGAGCGGTTACCCCCAGGACCGCCCGCCTATCCGTCGTTCCACCTCAGGAGTACCCATGACCCGTCGTCTCGGCTGGGCGTCTGCCCAGCGCCGCAAGCTGCTCATCTCGCTTGCGGTCATCTCCGCTGCGGCCAGCATCGCCGGCCTCGGCACCTTCGCGACCTTCACGAGCTCCACGAGCGCCAGCCAGAGCGTCTCGTCGGGCACCGTCACGATCGCGCTCGGCGCCACCGGCGCCTCGACCAACCGGCTCACCGTCGGTGCGTCGAACATCGCCCCTGGCGACACCATCCAGCGCAGCGTCGACCTCATCGACTCGGGCTCCATCGATCTGGCCAGCATCACGCTGACCACCAACGCGACCTCGAGCTCGCTGCTCGACACCGACGCGACGAACGGCCTTCAGATGGTCATCGACCGCTGCTCCAACGCGTGGACTGAGGGCGGCACCGCGCCGGCCTACACCTACACGTGCTCCGGCGCCACCTCGACGGTGCTGGCGAGCCGCGCGATCGTCGGCACGAACCTCGCGCTGAGCAACCTGTCGGCGCTCACGAACGGCGTCACGGATCACCTCCGCGTCACGCTGTCGTTCCCGTCGGCCGCGCCGAACACGTTCCAGAACCAGTCGTCGACGGTTCAGTACACGTTCACCGGCACGCAGCGCGCCGGCACCAGCAAGTAGGCAGGTAGCAACGCACCGAGGCGTGGCG
>JBOHBE010000048.1:0-8787 GCA_050698235.1 Gaiellales bacterium | reverse complement strand
GCGCCGAGTCGCACGACGGCGCGGCGGCCGCCGCCGACGATGCCGAGCGGCTCCTGGTGAGCGCCGATGCGACCGCCGCAACGCTGGCCGAATGGCTGGACGACCGCCCCGTGCTGACGCTCCTTGCGCGCGGCGGCGCCCGCGCCGCAGCCGAGATGGGCGCTCTCACGCTGAAGGAGGCCGCCCGCTTCCCGGCGGAGTCGCTCCAGGCCGCGCAGTTCCGGCACGGCCCTCTCGAGCTGGCCGGGCCGCAGATGGCGGCGATGGTGTTCTCGACCGCAACCACCACGCGGTCGCTCGACCTGGGGATGGCCGACGAGCTCCGGCGCGCGGGGGCGCGGGTGCTGATGGTCGGCCCCGGCGACGCGGCGCTCCCCGGCGCCCCGGCGATCACCCTCGGGCCGCTCAGCGACTGCCTGGCGCCGGCCGTCGCCGTCATCCCAACACAGCTCCTCGCGTGGAGCCTCGCCCGGGCCCGCGGCTTCGATCCCGGCGGCTATTCGCTCGCATCCAAGGTGACCGAGCGTGAGTAAGCGCGCGGCGGTGCTGGCCGTCGACGGCGGAGGCTCAAAGACCGACGTCGCGCTCGTTTCGGCGAAGGGCGACGTGCTGGGCGTCGCGCGCGGCCCGACGTGCTCCCACGAGCTGGTCGGCCTCGGCGGTGTCGTCGGCGCGCTGCGGCCGACGGTCGACGCCGCTCTGCGGCAGGCCGGTATCGCGGCCGACAACGGCCCCGTCGCCGACGTCGGCGCCTTCGCGCTGTCCGGCGCCGACCTGCCCTCCGACGATCGCCGGCTGCTCCGCGTGCTGCGGACGGCGGAGTGGGCCGGCTCCGAGCTGGTCGCAAACGACACCTTCGCCGTCCTTCGGGCCGGCACCGACCGCGGCTGGGGCATCGGGGTCGTGTGCGGGTCGGGCATCAACTGCACGGGCGTCGGCCCCGACGGGCGCACGGTCCGGTTCCCGGCGGTGGGCGAGTTCCCCGGCGCCGCCGACGGCGGCGGATGGATCGGAGAGATGGGCCTTGGAGCCGCCGTCCGCGGACGCGACGGGCGCGGGCAGCGCACGGTGCTCGAGCGCACCGTCCCCGCGCACTTCGGCGTCCGCCGGCCGTGGTCGGTGCTCGAGGGGATACGAAACGGCCTGATCGCCCGCGACCGGGTCGTGCTCGAGCTGCCGCCGCTCGTGTTCGCCGCTGCCGCAGAGGGCGACGCCGTGGCGCGCAGCATCATCGACGCCCTGGCCGACGAGGTCGTGACGATGGTCGTCGCGTCGCTCCGGCGCCTGCGGCTTCTGCGCGCCGAGGTCGACGTCACGCTCGGAGGGGGCGTGTTCCGCGCCGAGGACCCGGCCTTCGTGACGCGGATCCGAGCCGGCGTGTGCGAGACGGCGCCGAACGCCCGCGTGGCGGTGCTCGACGGCCCGCCCGTCATCGGAGCGGCGCTGCTCGGCCTCGACCATGCGGGAGCGCGCGACGGGGCGGCCGCGCGGGTGCGCGGGCAGTTGACCGCGGCGAGGATGCAACTCTAAGCTCGGGAGGAGCCATGGCCAGGATCGTGATCGAGGGCGTGACGAAGGTCTTCAGGGGCGGCGTCGTCGCGGTCAACAACGTCACGATCGAGGTCGCAGACGGCGAGTTCCTCGTCCTCGTCGGCCCGTCGGGGTGCGGCAAGACGACGCTGCTTCGGATCGTGGCAGGGCTCGAGGAGGTGACCGACGGCGAGGTCGCGATCGGCGACATGCTCGTCACCGACATGCCGCCCCGCGACCGGGACGTGGCGATGGTGTTCCAGAACTACGCCCTCTACCCGCACATGACGGTCGCCGAGAACCTGTCGATCGGCCTGCGGCTGCGGCGCCGGCCCAAGGCCGAAGTGCGCGAACGGGTCGCCGAGGTCGCGCATGTCCTCGGGCTCGACCTGCTGCTCGAGCGCCGCCCGGCCGAGCTCTCCGGCGGCCAGCGCCAGCGGGTCGCGATGGGACGGGCGATGGTGCGCGAGCCGAAGGCCTTCCTCATGGACGAGCCGCTCTCGAACCTCGACGCCAAGCTGCGCGTCCAGATGCGGGCCGAGCTCGCCCGGATCCGCGACCGGGTGAAGACGACGACGCTCTACGTGACTCACGACCAGGTCGAGGCGATGACGCTCGGCGATCGGGTGGCCGTCATGCGCGACGGCGTCGTCCAGCAGCTCGACACGCCGCAGAACCTCTTCCGCCACCCCGCCAATCTGTTCGTGGCGGCGTTCATCGGCTCGCCGTCGATGAACCTCCTCGAGGCCCGGATCGAGCAGGGCGACGTGTGCTTCGCGGATCATCGGATCCCCATCACGAGCGGCGCCGACCTGAGCGCGTACGACGGCCGCACGGTCGTCCTGGGCATCCGCCCGGGCGACTTCGAGGACGCGGCGGTCTGGCGCGACGAGGCCCGGCCGGAGTTCGACGTCGAGGTCGACGTGAGCGAGGAGCTCGGCGACCAGGTGAACGTGATCTTCCGGATCGACGCTCCGCCCGCCGAGAGCGACGCCGTCCGCGACGCATCGACCCTCGAGGAGGGCGGCGCCGACATGCTCGTCCCGCTCGTTGCAGCCGAGGGCCGGTCGGTGTGCACCGCCTGCGTCGATCCGCGCACCTCGGCCCGGCCCGGCGGCAAGGTGCGCCTCTCGGTCGACCCGGCCCGGTTTCACTTCTTCGACACCGACACGGGCCTCGCGATCGGCGCTGCCGGCCACCCCGCGCCGGCACCGGCCTGATGTCCAAGCACCACCACCACAAGCACCACTCGCTACGGGTGTCGTGGGACGGCAAGGCGGTCGCGGGAGTCGACCGCGCGAGCCCGCTCACCCGCCTGGTCGACGTGCTCACCTACCGCGACGGGAGTGCGCCCGGCGACGGCGAGCACACAGCCCCGGGTCGCGTGACGTCGGCGCCGGTGACGCTCGAGCGCCCCGCGGGCGGCGACACGGCCTTCCAGGACTGGACGGCATCGGCGTCGTCGGTCGGGACACACAAGGAGGTCACCGTCGAGGTCCTGGATCGCGACGGCGCCGCGGTGATCGCGTACAGGCTGCACCGCTGCTGGGTGTCGGAGTATCAGGTGTCGCTGCTCGAGCCCGGCGCGCGAGCGTGCGCAGTCGAGCGGCTCCGGCTCGAAAACGACGGTTGGGAGCGGATCTAAAACGGATCTAGACTCCGCCCCGATGCGGATCGGGATCCTCACCGGCGGGGGCGACTGCCCCGGGCTGAATGCCGTCATCCGCGCCGTCGCGCGGCGCGCGTTTGACGCCGGCGACGAGGTGGTCGGCGTGCTGCACGGGTGGCGAGGGCTCATCGAGGGCCAGTTCCGCACCCTCGGCCCGATCGACGTCTCGGGGATCCTGCCCCGCGGCGGGACGATCCTGAAGACGTCGCGGACGAACCCCTACAAGGTCGACGGCGGCGTCGATCGCGTGCTCGAGAACATGCGGCAGCTCGATGCGCTCGTCGCCATCGGCGGGGAGGACACGCTCGGCGTCGCCTCGCGGCTCCACGCCGAGCACGGCGTGCACGTCGTCGGCGTCCCCAAGACGATCGACAACGACCTCTCGGGCACCGACTACACCTTCGGGTTCGACACGGCCCTCTCGATCGCGACCGACGCGATCGACCGCCTGCACTCGACAGCCGAGTCGCACGACCGGGTGATGGTCTGCGAGGTCATGGGCCGGCATGCCGGCTGGATCGCCATCATGTCGGGGATGGCCGGCGGGGCCGACGTCATCCTGACGCCCGAGCGGCCGGTGACGGTCGAGCGCTGCTGCGAGCTAATCGCGCAGCGGCACGCGAAGGGCAAGGACTTCTCGATCGTCGTCGTCAGCGAGGGCTGGGAGCTCCGCACCGAGAACGGCGACGCCCAGCTGGTCGACAGCGGCACCACCGACGCGTTCGGGCACGTCCGCCTGGGCGGCGTCGGCGAGACGCTGGCGCGCGAGATCGAGTCGAGGACGGGCTTCGAGACGCGAGTGACCACGCTCGGGCACATCCAGCGCGGCGGATCGCCCACCGCCCACGACCGGGTGCTCGCCACCCGCTACGGCCTGAAGGCAGCCGAGCTGGTGCACACCGGCGCGTGGGGCCAGATGGCGGCGCTGCGCGGCGACAAGATCGTGGCGGTCCCGCTGTCTGACGCGGTCGCCGAGCTGAAGACGGTGCCCGACGAGCTCTACGAGCAGGCCAGCGCGTTCTTCGGGTAGGTTTCTGCGCGCCATGGGGCAGGTGACGACGACCGACATCGACGCGCTGTGGGGCCCCGCCACCCCGCAGTTCGCCTACCAGATCGCCCAGCGCCTCGAGGCGCTCATCGCCGACCTCCCGCCCGGTGACCCCGTGCGGCTGCACGGCGAGCTCCGGCTGGCCGAGCTCGACCAGCTCGGGCACGACACGAGCAAGGGCGACGAGGCGGGTCACTAGCACCTTGACCGATCCACGCAGCGCGCCGTTCGGCGCCGTACGCCTTGCCGACGTGGTTCGAGCGACCGACATCGACCCCGGCTATCCCGACGCCACGGAGGGCGAGGGCTCGGGGTCGCGCAACTTCCATCTCGTCCGCCGCCACTTCGACATCCGAGCGTTCGGGGTCAACGGGATCACGGGGAATGCGGGCGACGAGATCGTGGAGCCGCACACCGAGCCCGACGACGAGGGGAATCTCACCGACGGCCATGAGGAGCTGTTCGCGGTGATGAGCGGGCACGCCGTCTTCACCGTTGACGGAGAGGATGTCGACGCCCCGGCGGGCACGCTGGTGTTCGTGCGCGACCCGGCGCTCATCCGAAGCGCCCGGGCGACCGCCGACGGCACATCTGTCCTCGCGATCGGAGGCCGCGCGGGAGCGCCGTTCGAGGTCTCGCGATGGGAACGCGCGTGGTTCCCGTGACCCGCGCTCACCGAAGCCCGGGCACGAACGACCGCATCACGTCGCGCGCCACGTAGCCGGCGATCGACGGGTTCTCCTTCAACCGGCGGACCGAGTACGCGTACCACGCGTCGCCGAACGGCACATAGACCCTGACGCGGTGCCCCGCGCTCGCCAGTCGGCGGCGGACGTCCTCGGCCACGCCGAGCAGCATCTGGAACTCGTACCGCTCCGCCGGGACCGCCCGCCGCTCGAGCAGCGCGAGTACCTCGTCGATCAGGCTGCGATCGTGCGTCGCGACCGCGACGTGGCTGCCCGATGCGAGCAGGCGGTCGACGACGCGGACGTAGTTCCCGTTGATCGCCGCCGGGTCCTTGTAGGCGATCTCCTCGGGCTCGATGTAGATGCCCTTCACCACGCGTACGCTCGGCGTCAGGTCGGCGAGCGCGCGCACGTCGTCCATCGTCCGCCGCAAGTACGCCTGGAGGACGACCCCGATCTGCTCGTGGCCGGCCTCCCGCAGGCCGCGGTAGAGCCGCAGCGTGCGATCGGTGAGCCCGGAGTGCTCCATGTCGATCCGGACGAAGATGTCGTAGCGCTCGGCGGCTGCGAGCACCCGTGCGAGCATGCGGTCGCCGAGGGCGTCATCGAGCTCCATCCCCAGGCCCGAGAGCTTCACCGAGATGTTGGCGTCGAGGCTCTCGGCGGCGATCGCGTCGAGCACGCGCTCGTACGCCGTCGTCGTCGCCTCCGCCTCCTCCGGGACGCGGATGAACTCCCCCAGGACGTCGATCGTCGCCATGGTGTCCTGGCCGTTCAGGCGCCGCACCGTCGCAACGGCCTCCTCGAGCGTCTCGCCGGCCATGTACCTGTCGGCGAAGCGGCGGACGAGCGTGCGCGGCACAAGCGGGAGCGACGCTGCGACAGCGCGGTCGAACGTGTGCATCAGTCGAGCTCGGCCGCGTAGCCGGCGAGGACGTCGCTCACCAGCGCATCGACCGCGCCGCCGGCCGCGGTGAGCGACGTCGCCAGGTTGGCGGGATCGCCCGTCCGCGCCACCGCGGCCATCGCCCGCCACGCCGCCGCCGCGGGCTCAGCCTGGTCGGGCGGAAGGCGCTCCGCGTGGGCGGCGAAGACGTCGAGCGCGCCCGAGAGCTCGGCCGCGCACGCCGCGATCCGGTCGAGATAGGCCGGCGTGGCCACCCGCGGGCCTGCCGCTTCGGCCGAGAGCGCCGCCAGGGAGCGGCGCACGGCGTCGGCGGCGTCGCGCTCGGCCGCCAGGCCGGCCGTTCCGAGCTCGGTCGCCGCCGTGGCGAACGCCTCCTCGAGCTGGTCGGCAGCGACGGCTCCCGACACCTCGTCGGCACGCTCCGCCAGTGCGAGCATCGCGACGGCATCACGGACGAGCGTCCGGTCGGTGACCGCGTTACCCTCGCCGTCGACGGCCAGATACCGGATTTCCTCGTCCCCCGCGAAGGCCACCAGATAGACCCGCGCGCCCGCGTGCGGCTCGGCGGGGAGCACGGCGTCGGGCCGCCGCTCGGGAGGTCCGAGGCGCGCGGCCGCATCGCGAGCACGTTCCAGCTCGACCTCGAGGCTCATGCTGCGGGCGTCTCCGCCGGCGCCACGGCGAGGCGCATCTCGACAGCGACGAGCACGACCGCCACCACCATCGCCGCCGAGAGCGCGGGTACGAGGAGCGCCGACGCGCTCAGAGCGGCCGCGATCCCCGCGAAGATGATCGCGAGCTCGTTCTTCGTGACCGACTCCACCTCGTCGGGCCGGCAGCGCAGGTGGGCGAGGAGGCCGACGGCGTAGCCGGCCACGAGCGGGAGCAGCCGCGGCTCGACCGCGGAGCCGGCCATGGCGGCCGCGAGGGCGACGGCGCACCACCCGATCGCGTACCACCTCCCGCGCCTGAGCCCGAGCCTCACGATCGACGTCACCTTGGGCGGTGTCGCCGTCCGATCGGCGTCGTGGTCGAGATAGTGGTGCACCATCAACATGCCGACAGCGTAGGCAGCAACTGCGACCGCCGTGGCCATGGTCGCCGCGTCGATCCCCGGCCCGCCCTGGAGCACGTGCGCTCCGATCACGCAGTTCGCCAGGCAGATGAACGCGACCGCCTCGCCCGCGAAGGGGCGGTAGGCGGCGCGCACGGGCGGCACGGTGTAGAGGATGGCGCCGGCCACGCCGACCAGCCCGAAGGGCAGCACCACCAGGCCACGAGCGGCGACGAGCGCCAGACCGAGCACCGTCGTCGCCAGGAACGCCCCGGCGAAGGTGATTCGAAGCGCCCCCTCGCCCATGAGGCCGGCGGCGATCACCTTGCTCCCGCCCGAGATGACGCGCGGCGACGGATGCCGGTCGGTGCCCGAGCGCCAGTCGGCGATCTCGTTCACGCAGTGCGCGAGCAGCCCCTGGATGAGCGCGCCGAGCAGGACCGCGCCCACGTAGTACCAGACTCGAAGGGAACCGTCGGTCGCTGCAAGAGCCGTTCCGACCGTCAGAGCCGAGAAGCTCCAGAGCAGCACGGGGATCACCCGCACCTCGAGCCAAAGGCCACGCAGCGTCGCCACGGGCTGACGATACCAGCGGCCCGATGGTCCGTCCGAGGGCGTTCCTACCATGACCGCGCATGAGCCCGGCAAACGTCGTCGTCGAGGAGAGGCCCGACCTGATCGCTCAGGTGGAGGCGTGGAGGCTCCACGTGCTGCTGAAGGCGGGCTACCCGCTGCGTGTTGCGGAGCGCATCGCCAAGAGCCCGGCCGACCTGCACCAGGCGGTCGAGATGCTCGATCGGGGCTGCACCCCGCACGTGGCCGCCCGGATCCTGACCTAGCGGGATCGCGACCTAGACTGTCGTCGTGAGCGCCAGGCCGGAGCCCGTCACCTACGGCGACCGCGCCGTGTTCACCGTGTCGGACTTCAACCAGGGCGTCGCCGGCTGGCTGGCGCGGCTCGGCAACGTCTGGGTCGAGGGCGAGCTCTCAGAGCTCACCCCACGGGCGCGGATGGTCTTCTTCTGCCTGAAGGACGAGCACGACGGATCGGTGCTCCAGGGCTGGATGGACCGCGACCGGTTCGAGCGGCTCGAGCCGGCGCCCACGGTGGGCGACCGGCTGCACGCGTACGGGCGCGGCGAACTGTGGCGAAAGCGCGGCGAGTTCCGCTTCCGGGCGTTCACGCTCGAGCACTTCGGGCTGGGCCAGCTCCTGAAGCGGATCGAGGAGCTGCGTGTCAAGCTGGCGGCCGAGGGGCTCTTCGCGGAGGAGCGAAAGTGGGCGCTGCCGCTCCTTCCGCGGGTCGTCGGCCTCGTCTGCGGAAAGGACGCGGCGGCCAAGCGCGACGTCATCGAGACCGCCGAGCGGCGCTACCCGCCCGTGCGTTTCCGGGTGGTCGAGGCGACCGTCCAGGGGCATGCCGCACCTGCGTCGGTCGCCGCCGCGCTGGCGACGCTCGACGCGGACGCGGATGTCGACGTGATCGTGCTGGCCCGCGGCGGCGGCAGCCCCGAGGATCTCCTGCCGTTCTCGGACGAGGCGGTGTGCCGGGCTGTCGCGGAGTGCTCGACGCCGGTCGTCTCGGCGATCGGACACGAGCAGGACAACCCGCTCGTCGACCTCGTCGCCGACGCGCGCGCCGGGACGCCCAGCCTGGCGGCGCGGATGGTCGTGCCCGACCACGCGGCGCTGGCGGCATCGCTCGATGCGCTCCTGGCCCGCGGCGCGCGGGCGCTCGAGGGCGGAGCGGCCCAGGCCCGCCGCACGCTCGGCCTGCTCGTGTCGCGCCCGGCGTTCGCGCGGCCGCAGGCCTGGATCGACGTTCGCCGGGCCGCGCTCGCTGCGAGCGAGGATCGCCTGACACGCCTGCCGGCGCACCGGCTCGAACGCGAG
>JBOHBE010000047.1:0-4860 GCA_050698235.1 Gaiellales bacterium | reverse complement strand
GTGGCTCATTCTAGAGCCACAGCCCATCCTCTGCTATGAGCGGAGGCAGAAGGTGTTCAGGGCAAATCCGTACGAGCCCTGGTTCACCTGGCACCCGATCTTCGGCCCGAAGAAGTCGATGTTCGTGCCGAACGAGCGGGATGCCCACGGCGCCGCCGTCTTGGCGAGGTCGGTCGCAAGCTGGCCGTACGTCTGATCACGCTGTGATCCGGTCAGCTGGTTCGCGTCATCCATCCGCTTGTTGAACGTTGGATCGTTGAAGTAGCTGAAGTTGTTGCCCCCGGTGTCGGGGATGGTCTCGCCGTTCAGAAGGATGTTGATGAAGTCGTACGCGTCGTAGTAGTCCGCGATCCAGCCTTCATCGGCGATGTCGAAGGGCTCGCCCTTCTGGCCTTCCTTCGTGAACTGCACGCCCCGGTCGAACTCCTTGACCTGGACGTCGATTCCGATCTGCTTCAGCTCCTGCTGGATGATCGCCGCCCGGTCGGGGCACGGCGGCTGGTTGCAGGTGTAGAGCACCGCGGTCAGGTTGGAGGCGCCGGCCTGCTGCATGAGCGCCTTCGCCTTGGTGAGATCGGCGGAGTCAAGCGGGTAGATGCTCTGCTCCTCCGAGCTCCCGGAGATCTGCGGCGGGAGGTACTTGTCGGCGGGAACGCCGGCGCCGTACCCGGACGGCTGCAGGATCGCCTTGCGGTTGATCGCCCAGTTCACGGCCTGGCGCACCAGCTCGTCCTTGAAGGTCGGACGGGCGGTGTTGAGCGCCAGATACGAGACGACGGCGGCAGGGGTCACGTAGAACCGCTGCGGGCCACCGGCCGTGCCGTCGGGCCCGTACTGCGCGTTCAGCTGCGCGTTCTGGGCCGGGACGACCGCGTCATTGATGTAGTCGAGCTGGCCGTTCTTGGCCTCCAGGGTGCCCTGGTTCGTGTCGATCGTGAGCTGGCTGTAGTCGATCTCGTCGGCGTAGGCCGGCCGGTCACCCGTGTAGTTCGGGTTCTTCTTGAGCACGATCGACCGGTTCGGCGTGAAGTCGGAGATGTAGTACGGCCCCGCGCCTGCGATCGTGTGCACGCCCTTCGGATCGACGGGCGTGTCGTTCGGGATCGCGCAGGCGAACGGCGTCGAGAGCTTCTGGACCATCGAGCCGTCCTTCTGCGTCAACTGAATCGTCAGCTGGTCGCCGGAGACGGTGATGCCCGAGACGTGCTCGCCCGGCTTGCCCTTGAAGTCCGACGCGCCCTTGATGAACGGCGCCAGGAAGACGGCGCCGAAGTACGACGCCTGCTTCGGGTTCATGTCGCGCTCCAGCGCATGCTGGAACGTGGCCGCCGTGACCGGCTCGCCGGTGTTGAACTTGAACTTGCCGGCGGGCACCGTGTACGTGTAGGTGAGCCCGTCGCCCGAGATCGTCGGAAGCGCCGAGGCGGCCTCCGGCGTGATCACGCGGCCAGCATCGCCCGGGAGGTCCGGGTAGTTCGTCAGCTTGACGCATGTCGAGTACTCGATCTGCCACGTCGACTGGTAGTAGGCCAGCGCCGGGTCGAGATAGTCGATGTTGCCGGCAAGCGCGATCTTGATCGTGCCACCGTTCTGGTGCGGCGGGATCGCGGAGGTGTTCCCGCTACCGGCAGCGTTGCTTCCGCCGCTGTTGCTGCTCCCGCAGCCCGCAGCACCGAGCAGCACAACGCCGGCGGCAAGAGCCCCCAGCGTCAGCCACAGTCCAGGTCGTCTCCTCATCCATGTCCTCCCGAGTTGTTTTCGGAGCAGGGGCGCGTCCGCCCCGACCCCCTGCAGCACTCCCCGCTAGGACGCCGGAGGCGAAGCGAAAGTTAGGGAGCGGTTACAGCGTGGCGCGAGGATCGAGCGCGTCGCGAAGACCGTCGCCCAGCAGGTTGAATGCGAGGGTCAGGACGAGCAGCGCGAGCCCCGGCCAGACGATCAGCCACGGCTGGATCGTGTAGAACTGGACGGCCTCGTCGAGCATGTTCCCCCAGCTCGCATTCGGCGGCGGGAGGCCGACCCCGAGGAACGACAGGGTCGACTCGAGCAGGATGTTGATCGCGACGGTGAGCGTCCCGTAGACGATCATCGTGCCGACCAGGTGCGGCAGGAGGTGCGAGCGCATGATGCGGAAGTTGCTCGAACCCACCATGCGGGCCGCCTCGACGAACTCCTTCTCGCGCAGCGACAGCACCTGCGCGCGCACGATTCGCGCCGGGTAGAACCAGGTGAAGAGCCCGATCACCATGGTGAGCGTGAACACCCCGGGGTTGAGAAGCCCCCCGAGGGTGATCTTGTCGAGCCGGTCGCCGAGCGTCGCGCCGAGCGCGATCAGGAACAGGAGGAGCGGGAACGCCATCACGATCTCGGTCAGCCGCGACACGACCGTGTCGGTCAGGCCGCCGTAGAACCCGGCGAGCAGCCCACACACGAGGCCGAGGGCCAGGCCGACGATGGTGGACAGGATCCCCACCTCGAGCGACACCTGCGCCCCGGCGAGCAGCCGCAGGAACTCGTCGCGGCCGACCAGGTCAGAGGCGCCGAGCAGGAGGTGCGTCGTCCCGCCGTGACCGTCGCTCACGGTCGAAAGGGGCCCGACGGGCACAAAGTTGTCCACGCCGCCGCTGACGAGGTCGTTCGGGCCGTGCCCCGCCCACCGCACGGCAAGCGGCGCGCCGACGAACGCGATCAGGATGAACATCAGGATGACGACGCCGCTCAGAATGGCAAGGCGGTCCCGGCGCAGCCGCCGGAACGCGTTCTCCCAGTACCCGCGGGCCTCGACAGCGCCGCCTTCGACATCCCCGCCCGCGGCGGTGCCGGCGAGCGCTGCTCCGCCGGGGAGGACGCCCGAATGGTCAGTCGTGGCCATGAGCTAGTGCACCTCCGCGGCGGGGATCGGTGGGTTCGTACCGCGCGGGCCGAAGTAGTCGACCAGCCAGGTCTTGCCATGCGGCACCATCTGGATGAAGAACTCGCCCGACTTGACGCCGGGCTTGTCCGGAGTGATGAGCGCGAGCAGCATCACGTTCTTCGAGCGCGACCACTCGACCTTGTAGCGCGTGTCGCCGTAGGCGTTGCGCGGGAACGGCGAAACCGGGATCGAGCCGGACATCCATTGCGCGTGCGTGAGGCCGCCGTGGACCTTCGCGGTCGAGACGCGCCACCCCTCATCGAGGTTCTTCCGGATGACGGCCGTGTGGATGAACGTGCGGGCGGCGTCGACGGCCTTCTGCGGAAGCTTGATCGGGTGGCCGAAGGTCGCGAGGCCGAGCTTGCCGCCGCCGGGCACGATGGTCACGTGCGCCGCGTGGTGGTTCTGCACGTACGCCATGCGGATGCCGGCGAAGAGGACGAGCACCGCGGCGAGGGCGATCGGCCACCGCACAGCGGGCCGGTCCCACAACCGTTCGAGGGCCTGCATATGGCCCATCATACCGCCTCGATCCTTGGTCTTCGATGTGCGGACGTCACTCGAGCGCGTCGGCCCCTGCGACGACCTCGAGGATCTGCTGGGTGATCTCGGCCTGCCGGGCGCGGTTCATCTGGAGGGTGTACGAGCCGATCAGATCGCCGGCGTTCTCGGACGCGTTTCGCATCGCCGTCATCCGCGCGCCGTGCTCCGAGGCCGTCGATTCGAGCAGCGCGCGGTAGATCGTCACCTCGAGATAGGTCGGCAGGAGGTGGGACAGGATCTCGCTCGCATCGGGCTCCTCCAGGTAGGCGCCCTCGATGGTCTCGGGCTTCTCGCCACTCAGCAGGCTCTCGGGCACGGGGAGGAGCTCGACGACCTCGAGCTTCTGGGCGAGCGCCGAGACGAAGCGGTTGTAGACGATCACGACCTGATCGACCCGGAGCTCGGTGTAGAGCTCCGCCACGCGCTCGGCGATCGCCTGCGCGTCGGAGTAGCCGGGCTGGTCGGTGATGCCGGTGTAGGAGGTCTCGATCTCCTGGCCGCGGAAGCGCAGCGTCGACGTCCCGCGCCGGCCGATCGTGAGCCAGATGACCTCGTGGCCGTCGGCGCGATGGCGCGAGGCGACCTCGAGGCTGCGGCGCACCACGTTGGCGTTGAACCCGCCGGCGAGCCCGCGGTCGGCCGTAAGGGCGATAACGGCCACGGTCGAGACGTCGCGCCGCTCGAGGAGCGGCTGGTCGTGGGACCGCGACGTGGCCGCGGCGACCTCGACGGTGAGCGCCTGCATGCGGTCGGCGTACGGGCGCAGGGCCTCGATCCGGGCCTGAGCCCGGCGCAGCCGTGAGGCCGCGACGAGCTCCATCGCCTTCGTGATCTTCTCGACGTTCTGCGCGAACCGGATCCGCCGCCGGATGTCCTGCTGTCCTGCCACGTGCTATCCGGCAGCCGTCGCCAGGCCGCGCTCCTCCTCGATGTAGAACCCCTCCTTGAACCCGTCGACGGCCTTCTTGAGCGCCTCGAGCGTGTCGTCGGAGAGGTCGCCGCTCTCGTCGATCGTCTTCAGGATCGTCCCCTCGGCGCGCAGCGACTGGCGCAGCTCCTCGTGGAAGCGCGGCACCTGTGCCACCGGCACGTCGTCGAGGTAGCCGTTGGTCGCAGCCCAGATCGCCGTGACCTGCTCCTCGAGCGGCCACGGCTGGTACTGCGGCTGGTTGAGCGTCGCCACCAGCCGCTGCCCGCGCGAGAGCTGGCGCTGGGTGGCGGCGTCGAGCTCCGAGGCGAACTGCGAGAAGGCCTCGAGCTCACGGTAGGCGGCCAGGTCGAGGCGCAGGCGGCCCGCGACCTTCCGCATGGCGCGCCGCTGGGCATTGCCGCCGACGCGCGACACCGAGATGCCGGCGTTGATCGCCGGACGCACGCCGGCGAAGAAGAGGTCGGACTCGAGG
>JBOHBE010000046.1:0-2401 GCA_050698235.1 Gaiellales bacterium | reverse complement strand
GCGTCGACCGGCGTCAGCACCGCCCGCGAGCCGGGCGAGGACGTCCGCGGGAACGCCGACGAGAACGAGCAGCGCGGCCGCGCCAACGAGCCTGGCGAGGACGTCCGCGGGAACGCGGACGAGGCCGAGCACCAGAACGAGGCCGGCGACGACAACGGCCAGAACGATCAGGCCGACGACAACGGCAACCCGGGCCCGGGCGGCGGAGAGGACTCGAACAGCGGCCCCGGCAACGGCGGCGGCAATGACGACTCGAGCGGTCATGGCGGCGGCAACGACGACGGCGGCTCCGGCCACGGCGGCGACGGCGGCGGCGACGACTGACCTGCGGAACAGAACGACGAAACCCCGACGAGAGAGGAACCACCCGATGACACTCAAGACCCTGAAGCCGCTCGCGACCCTCGCGGCGATCATGACGGCCACCGCCGTCGTGGCCGCCCCGGCCCAGGCCCGCGGCACCACGATCACCGCGACCCTCCACGGCGCGGCCGCCTTCCCGAACGCAACCGGGTCGGCGAAGTTCAAGAAGGACGGGACGAAGCGGGAGTTCGAGGCCCAGGTCGAGCACGTCCGCTCGCTGGCCGGGAAGCGCCTGACCGTGTTCGTCCACGGGACGAGGGTCGGCACGATGATGGTCGGCGGCCTCGGCAAGGCTCACCTGAACCGCTCGACCGAGCTCGGCCAGGCGGTCCCCCAGGTGGCGGCGGGCAACCGCGTGAACGTCCGCACGGCCGCCGGCGCCCTGGTGGCGACCGGGAAGTTCTAGGACGGACGGGGCCCGAACGGGCACAGGCACGGAGCCGGCCGCCGGTGAGGCGGCCGGCGGTGCCCGACGGGGGTGTGAAGGCGGTGGTGCACAGGCCGGTGGGACACGGCGTGCGCCACCGCCTTCGCCATTTCCGCGACCGGCGTCGCGTAGCGCACGAGCAGGCACACGGCGACGATGAGCATGACTCCGAGCAGCGTGTACTCGACGGTTGCCTGTCCCCTCGACACGTCCGCACCGTACCCCCGCGGATGCGACGGATGGCCGGAGAGCGGTGCCGGAAGCGTGCCGGATCTGCACGCCCCCGCTGGTAGGCTCGGGCGGTGGCAGAGAAGGCACGGCTGATCGGCATCAACCACATCGCGCTCGAGGTGGGCGACGTCGAGCAGGCGCTCGCGCTCTACGGCCGGATCTTCTCGTTCACCCTGCGCGGCAGGGCGCCGCGGATGGCGTTCGTCGACATGGGCGACCAGTTCGTGGCGCTCTCCGAGGGCCGCTCACAGCCCGCCGACGACCATCGCCACTTCGGACTCGTCGTCGACGATGTCCAGGCGGCGCGCGAGGCCGCGCGGGCCGAGGGCCTCGCGATCGTCTCGGACACCCGGGGGAGCTTCGACTTCCTCGACCCCTGGGGCAACCGCTTCCAGGTCGTCGGCTTCGGCGACGTCCAGTTCGAGCGGACGGACGGCGTCAAGCGAAAGCTCGGCATCGAGGCCCTCGAGAAGACCCCGGAAGCGCGGCGTCAGATCTCGGAGCGCGGGCTGGCCTGATCGCGGGCCGAAGCGACGTCTGTGCCGCGGACGGTTTGGTGCGTGCGGATGATGGCGAGCGCAGCCTCGAGGTCGGCAGCCTCCTGCGTGCGATCGGCTGCCTGCTCGACCTGATCCGCGAGCCACAGGAGCACCTCGTCGTCATAGACCACGCCGTGTGACGCCATCGCGCGCAGGCACGCCGCGATGTCGTCGAGAACTCGGATCTCGGTGCCGGTGGTCATTGCTCACCCATCGGCACAACCGGCCGTGGCCGATATACGCGAGAACGCGCAAAAGCGTCACTCGACCATCCCCGATTCGACGTAGTTCGTATCGGAGAATGCGGCCTAGCGGCGAACTGCGAGCGAGCGCAGGCCCATACCGCCCGCGACGAGAACGGTTCCGGCCGCGACGATCAGGAGCAGGTTCATGCCGGTGAACGGGAGCGACCCGCCGCCGCCTCCGGCCTGCTCGCCCTTGACCGCGCCGTACTGGCTGTCGGCAGGCGACGTCGCGCCGAACGCGGGCGCCGCCGCGAGAAGGACCATCGCGATCGCCGAGGCCACGATCAGCCCCATCACCTTCGGCATCCTGGTTTTCGTCCGATGCGTCATCGATGTTCCTTTCTTCGCTCGATCGAACCTTCCTCCCAGACGATGCTCGTGCCACGCATCTTCCCTCGCATCGGGGAAAACGCCGATTCGGAGTGCGGTTAGGCCGCGACCGCGTCTGCGATCAGCTCGGCATCCGCGGTCGCGCCCCAGATGATCCCCGACTTTCGCAGGCGCAGCCACGGGGCGCCGAGCACGTAGAGGCCGGGAACCGCCGTGACCCCGGACGTGTGCGGAATCGTGCCGTCGTCCGCCAGCCCGGGGATCGC
>JBOHBE010000045.1:0-4491 GCA_050698235.1 Gaiellales bacterium | reverse complement strand
GAGGAACACGTTGCGCTGGGCAGCCAACAGGTCTTTGGGGTCTGGAGTGGAAGCGGCCTCTTCCACGCGGTCAGCGTCGTACAAGATGAGTCCCAGGTAGCGCAGACGGCCGACGCACGTCTCCGAGCAGATGGTCGGCATCCCAGCTTCAATCCGCGGGTAGCAGAAGGTGCACTTCTCGGCCTTGCCCGTCTCGTGGTTGAAGTAGACCTTCTTGTAGGGGCAGCCGCTGACGCAGAAGCGCCACCCGCGGCACTTGTCCTGGTCGACGAGGACGATCCCGTCCTCCTCGCGCTTGTACATCGCCCCGGACGGGCACGACGCGACGCACGACGGGTTCAGGCAGTGCTCGCAGATCCGCGGCAGGTAGAACATGAAGGCCTGCTCGTACTCCATCCGTACACGCTCGGCCAGGCCGTCGCGAATGAGCGGATCGGCCATGGCCGTCTTCGGGCCGCCCGCCAGGTTGTCGTCCCAGTTCGGGCCCCAGTCGACGGTCATGCCGGCACCGGTGAGCTGGGAGTGCGACGTCGCGACCGGGTCGTGCTCCTGGAGCGGGGCGTCGATCAGCGTGTGGTAGTCGTAGGTCCACGGCTCGTAGTAGTCGTCGATCTCGGGCAGGTCGGGGTTCCAGAAGATCGAGGCGAGCTTCTTCAGAGGCCCGCCCGAGCGCAGCCGCAGGCGGCCGCGACGGTCGAGCTCCCAGCCGCCGCGCCACTTGTCCTGATCCGACCAGCGCTTGGGATAGCCGAGCCCGGGCCGGGTCTCGACGTTGTTGAACCACGCGTACTCGGCGCCCGGGCGGTTCGTCCACACCTGCTTGCACGTGACGCTGCAGGTGTGGCAGCCGATGCACTTGTCGAGGTTCATCACCATCGCGACCTGGGCCTTGATCGTCACGGAAACACCACCTCGGCCTCGCGCCGCCGCACGATCACGATCTCGTCGCGCTGCGACCCCGTCGGCCCGTAGTAGTTGAACCCGGCCGAGAGCTGGGCGTACCCGCCGATCATGTGGGACGGCTTCATCACGATCCGGGTGACCGAGTTGTCGGTGCCGCCACGGTTTCCGAGCAGTTCCGTGCGCGGCGTCTGGAGGTGCCGGTCCTTGGCGTGGTACATGAGGCACACGCCCTTCGGGATGCGGTGCGAGACCGTCGCGCGGCACGCCATCACGCCGTTTCGGTTGTACGCCTCGACCCAGTCGTTATCGTCGATGCCGAGGGTCTCTGCGTCCTCGCTCGCCAGCCACAGCACCGCCCCGCCCCGGAAGAGCGTGAGCATGTGCAGGTTGTCCTGGTACTCGGAGTGGATCGACCACTTCGAGTGCGGCGTCAGGTACCGGAGCGCGAGCTCGGGCCGGTCGCCGCCGGCGACGTCGTATGCGCTCGGGTCGCCCCGCACGAGCGGCGGGCGGTAGTTCGGCAGCCCCTCCCCCAGCTCGAGCATCCACTCGTGGTCGACGTAGAGGTGCTGGCGGCCCGAGAGCGTGTGCCACGGCTTCTCGCGCTCCACGTTGATCGTGAACGGGCTGTAGCGGCGGCCGTGCTCATCGATCCCCGACCACTCGGGCGAAGTCATCACCGTTCGCGGCTGCACCTGGGCGTCGGCGAACGTGATGTGCTCGCCGGCGCGCGACTCCGCGAGCGATGTGAGCGGCACACCGACCCGCTCCTCGAGGGCGCGGAACCCCTTGAGCGAGATCGAGCCGTTCGTCGTCCCCGAGAGCGCGAGGATCGTCTCGCATGCGTGCTCGACCCGATCGAGCCTGGGCCGGCCGTCCGCCGGCCCTCCGCGCACGCGGCCGTTCTGGCGCCCGAGCCACTCGACCTCCTCGAGCGGCTTCCACGTGATCCCCTTGACCGTCGAGCCGAGCGTCTCGATCAGGGGCCCGAGCGCCGAGTGCCGCGCGGCGACGTTGGGGTAGTCGCGCTCGACGACGATCAGCTTCGGCATCGTCTTGCCCGGCACCGGCTCGCACTCCCCGGCGCGCCAGTCACGAACGCGGCCGTGGGGCTGAGCCAGCTCGTCGGGCGAGTCGTGGGCCAGCGGGGCGGCGACGATGTCCCTGCGGACGCCCAGATGGGTCTCGGCCAGCTCGGAGAACCGCTCGGCGATCGCCCGGAAGGCGTCCCAGTCGGTGCGCGCCTCCCACGGCGGCGGGATCGCCGGGTTGAAGGTGTGCACGAACGGGTGCAGGTCGGTCGTCGAGAGGTCGTGCTTCTCGTACCAGGTCGCCGCCGGCAGGACGACGTCCGAGAAGAGGCCGTTCGACGTCATCCGGAAGTCGATGGTCGTGAAGAGGTCGAGCTTCGCCTCGGGCGCGTCGCGCCACGTGACCTCGCGCGGCCGCCGGTCGGGCGGGGCCTCGTCGGCGCGGACGCCGGGCTCGGCCGTCCCCAGCATGTGCTTCAGGAAGTACTCGTGGCCCTTGCCCGACGAGCCGAGCAGGTTCGCCCGCCAGACCGTCAGGATCCGGGGGTGGTTCGACGGCGCGTCCGGGTCCTCGCACGCGAACCGCAGCGAGCCCTCGCGGAGCCCCGCGACGACGTGCGCGGCCGGGTCGACCCCGGCCCTGTCGGCCTCGTCGACCAAGTCGAGGCTCGAACGGTCGAAGCTCGGGAACGACGGCATCCAGCCGAGCCGCGCGGCCAGCGCCACCATGTCTGGCACCTGGCGGTCGCCGAAGGCGCCCTTCCCGAGCGGCGAGGCGAGCTGCGACGGCGGGACGTCGGCGTAGCGCCACTGGCCCGAGAGGTGGGCAAAGAACGGCGTCGAGACCATGTGCCGGGGCGGCCGCACCCAGTCGAGCGCGAACGCGACGGTCTGGAACCCGGTGAGCGGCCGCACCTTCTCCTGGCCGACGTAGTGTGCCCATCCGCCGCCGTTCTTGCCCTGGCAGCCGCACATGAGGACGAGCGCGAGGAACGTGCGGTAGATCTCGTCGGAGTGGAACCAGTGGTTGGTTCCGGCGCCCATCGCGATCATCGACCGGCCCTCGGTCTGCTCGGCGTTTCGCGCGAACTCGCGGGCGGTGCGCACGCAGTCGATCGCCGAGACCGACGTGATCAGCTCCTGCCACGCGGGCGTGCCCGGCGAGCCCGCGTCGTCGTAGCCGGACGGCCAGTCGCCGGGGAGGCCGTCGCGGCCGACGCCGTACTGGGCCAGCATGAGGTCGAGCACGGTGGTGACGATGTGGTCGCGGACGCGGATCGCGGGGACGCCGCGCCGCACCGACGAGCCGCCGTCGGTGTCGCCCACGTCGAACCGGGGCATGTCGACGGCGACGTTCTCTGCGCCGTCACGGCCGTGGAGCGTGAGGGCAGGCCGGATGTCCGCGAGCTGGAGGTTCCAGCGGCCCTTCTCGTCGCTCCAGCGGAAGCCGGCCGAGCCGTTCGGCACGGCCGGAGTGCCCGTCTCCTCGTCGAAGACGACCGTCTTCCAGTCGGCGTTCTCGCCGGCGTCGCCCAGGTCGGACGCCGTCAGGAACCGGTCGGCGACGTACCCGTCATCGCGCTCGCGAAGCGTGACGAGCAATGGCATGTCGGTGAACCGGCGCCCGTAGTCGCGGAAGTACGGCACGTCGCGGTCGGCCCAGAACTCGCGCAGGATGACGTGGCCCATCGCCATCGCCAGCGCGCCGTCTGTGCCGGGATGCGCGGCCAGCCAGCGGTCGGCGAACTTCGTGTGCTCGGCGTAGTCGGGGCTGACGACGACCACCTTCTGGCCGCGGTAGCGGGCCTCGGTCATGAAGTGGGCATCGGGCGTACGCGTCGTCGGCAGGTTCGTGCCCCACACGAGCAGATAGCCGGCGTTCCACCAGTCGCCGGACTCGGGCACGTCGGTCTGGTCGCCAAAGGTCTGCGGCGAGGCGGGCGGCAGGTCGCAATACCAGTCGTAGAAGCTCAGGATGACGCCGCCGATCAGCGACAGGAACCGGGTGCCCGACGCATAGCTCGCCATCGACATCGCCGGGATCGGCGTGAACCCTGCGACCCGGTCAGGCCCGTACCGCTTGATGGTGTGCACGTGGGCGGCGGCGATCAGCTCGACCGTCTCGTCCCATGTCGCGCGCACGAAGCCGCCGCGGCCCCGCTGGCTCGTGTACGTGCGCCGCCGCTCGGGGTCGTCCACGATCGCGGCCCAGGCGTCGACGGGGTCGCCGAGCCGCTCGCGCTCGGCCCGGTACATCTCGATCAGGCTCCCGCGGACGTACGGGTAGCGGAGCCTGATCGGCGAGTAGACGTACCACGAGAACGACGCTCCGCGCGGGCAGCCGCGCGGCTCGTACTCGGGCATGCCCGGCCCGGTGGACGGGTAGTCGACAGCCTGCGTCTCCCACGTGACGAGGCCGTCCTTCACGTAGACGTTCCACGAGCACGAGCCGGTGCAGTTCACCCCGTGGGTCGAGCGCACCTCCTTGCCGTGTCGCCAGCGCTCGCGGTAGAACTCCTCGGCGTCGCGGCCGCCCGAGCGGTGCACTTCGCGGTGG
>JBOHBE010000044.1:0-11214 GCA_050698235.1 Gaiellales bacterium | reverse complement strand
CGCGCATCTGCTGCTCCATCGCCTCCTGGATCGTGCGGGGCGGGTCGATCGACTTGAGCTCGACGCGCGTCACTCGGACGCCCCACTTCTCGGTCGCCTCGTCGAGCACCGACCGCAGCTGGGAGTTGATCGAGTCGCGGCTCGTGAGCGTCTGTTCGAGCGTCATCGCCCCGACGACGTTTCGGAGCGTCGTGATCGTGAGCTGCTCCATCGCCTGGAGCACGTTGGCCACCTCGTACGTGGCCTTCACCGCATCGGTCACCTGGTAGTAGACGACGGTGTCGATGCCGATCGTCACGTTGTCCTGCGTGATGACGGGCTGCGGCGCGAATGCCTGCACCGTCTCCTTCATGTCGACCACCGTGGCCACCCGGTCGAGCATCGGGACGAGCAGGTGGACGCCCGGGCCGATCGTCCGCTGATAGCGGCCGACCCGCTGCACGATGCCGACGTAGCTCTGCTGGATCACCCGGACCGACGCCGCCATCAGGACGAGCACCAGGATCACGAGCGCGCCTAGTGCGATCAACTCACCCATCTGAGGCCTCTTTCGTCTCGTCGATTTGATGCGGAGAGGGTGCGGCGATGACGAGGGCCGTCACGCCCTCGACCTTCACAACCTCGACGCGCGAGCCAACGGGGATCGACTCGCCGTCGTAGAAGCTGCGTGCGGTCCACGTCTCACCACCGACCTTGACCTGTCCGGGCGCGAGCTCGGCGATCGGCACCGTGACGACGCCGATCTTGCCCTGCATGGCATCCACCCCGGTTCGCAGGCTGGATCCCCGCGCCATCGATCTCCGGATCGCGGGGCGCGTCAGCACCAGCGCGCCGACGGCGAGGAGGCCGAACGCGATGACCTGCACTGCCACGGCGAGGCCGAGCAGCGCGAGCCCCGCGGCGAGGAGCGCCGCGACGCCGAAGTAGCCCGGGACCAACGCCGTCGTCGACGCCTCTGCCACGAGCAGCACGACCCCAATGACCACCCATACGACCCACGGGTCCATGTGGAGATGAGATTACAGCGCGGCGAGTGCAACATTGGGGTCTGACCCCGTTGTTGCATACTGTCAGGCCTATGCAGATCGAGCAGGTCACGAGCGCCGAGGCACTGGGGCCGCTGCTCGATGCCGCCCGCGCCGAGGGCCGGTGTGCCATCGACACCGAGTTCGTGTGGGAGCGGACCTACGCTCCGGGGCTGTGCCTCGTCCAGATCGCGACCGCCGAGCAGCTGGCCGTGGTCGACCCGGTCGAGGGGGCGCCGCTCGAGCCGGTCGCGGCCCTCATGGCCGACCCGGCTGTCGAGAAGGTCATGCACGCGCCCTCCGGCGACCTCGCGGCGTTCGTCCTCCACCACGACGTGCGCCCGCAGAACGTCTACGACACGCAGCTCGCCGCCGGGTTCGCCGGCTACGGCGGCACGCTCTCGCTCGAACGGCTGCTCGAGGCGGCGGTGCGGGTCCGCCTGCGGCACGACGAGGGCTTCACCGACTGGCAGCGGCGGCCGCTCACCCCGACCCAGGTCGAGTACGCCGCCGACGACGTCCGCTATCTCCTCGGCGCCGCCGACGCCCTCCGCAAGCGGCTCGGCTCCCAGGGTCGCGAGGCGTGGGTGACCGAGGAGCTTGAGGCGCGGTACGGGCCCGACGCCGCCCTGGTCCAGGACCCCGACACCGCGTGGCGGCGCGTCGCCGGGCGCGGCAAGGTCCGGAGCGAGGGCCTGGCCGCCCTTCGCGCGGCGGCCGCGTGGCGCGAGCGCGAGGCCCGCAGGCGCGACCTGCCGGCCGCCTGGCTCGTGAAGGACGCCACGCTGGTCGAACTCGCCCGCCGCCGTCCGGCCACGCCGAAGGATGCCGAGAACGTGCGCGGGCTCCAGATCCGCCGCGGCCGCCAGCTCGACGACCTGCTCGCCACCCTCGCCGATCCCGGCCCGCCGCCGGAGGCCGACGCGGAGCTGCCCGGCGATGTGCGCCGCCGGATCCGCGTGGTGCTGCCGCTTGCCTCCGCCGTGCTCCAGGCGCGGTGTGCGGCGGCGGGCGTGGCGTCGGAGCTCGTCGCGACCCGGGCCGACCTCGAGTCGTTCATCGCGGGCCAGGCGGTCGACTCCGACCGCCCGCACCCGCTGCTCACCGGCTGGCGCCGCGAGCTTGCGGGCGAGTCGCTCCTGCGGCTCCTGCGGGGCGAGATCTCGCTGCGGGTCCTGCCGGGCCCGCCGCACGTCGCCGAATCGTGACGCGACCCGGCGTCGCGCTCTTCCTGGGCGCGTCGGCGATGTTCGCGAACATGTACTCCACGCAGGCGATCCTGCCCGACATCGAGAGCGCCCTCGGCGTGTCCGCGGCGGCGGCCGGGCTCACGATCACCGTCGTCGTCCTGGCGGTGGCGATTGGCGGCTGGGTGGCCGGGCCGCTCTCGGACCGGCTCGGGCGGGCCCGGGTGATGGCCGCCGCCGCCGTGCTGATCTGCATCCCGACCGCGGTTGCCGGACTGGCGCCGAACCTGCCGGCCCTGCTCGCGATCCGCGCGTGCCAGGGGTTCCTGATGCCGGGCCTTCTGACCGTTGCCGTTCCCTACGTGACCGAGCGGTTCCGCGGGCCGGCCGCCGGAGCCGCGATGGGCGCCTACACCGCCTCGCTCGTCTTCGGCGGGCTCGTCGGCCGGGTCGGGACGGCAATCGTCGCCGACCTCACGAGCTGGCGGGTCGCGCTCGAGGCCCTGGCGATCCCGACGGTCGCCGGCGCCTTCGCGATGTATTTCTGGCTGCCGCGAGACGAACCACGGCACGTCGACCGCGACCTGCGGGCGGTCGTTGCCGAGCACGTCCGGAACCTGCCGCTGATCCTGAACGCCGTCGCCGCCGGCGCGACGTTCTTCGCGTTCGTCGGCATCTTCACGTTCGCCACGCACCGCCTGACCGAGCCGCCGTTCGATCTGAGCCTTGGCGCCGCCGGGCTCGTCTACGCGGTGTGGGTGGTCGGCGCCGTGGTCCCGCTCGTCGGGCACGCGGCAGCGAGAATCGGCCCGCAGCGGCTGCTGCCGTTCCTCCTGGTCTCGGCGGGAGCCGGGGCCGCCCTCACCCTGGTCGACAACCTCGCCGCGGTGATCGCGGGCCTCGCTCTCCTCGCCGCGGCCATGTTCTCGACGGTGACCACATGCCAGCTCCTGATCCCCCGGCTCGTGAGCCACCACCGCGGCACCGCCACGAGCCTCCACCAGACGATCTACTACGTCCTGGGCGGCGCGGGGGCCTACCTGCCGGGGCTCTGGCTCGCCGACGGCTGGCACGCGGTGGTCGCCGCCTGCTGCATCGCTGTGGCGATCGGCGCCGCGGCCTCCCTCGGCCTCCTGCTCAGGACATCGGATACGCTCGCCCGCCATGTTCGCTGACGCCGGCATCTCGGCCGTGCTCTCGGGCGAGGCGCTCGACGCCGTCCACGAGCACGCCATGACGATTCTCGAGGAGATCGGCACCGACGTGCGCCACGAGGGCGCGCTGGCGCTGCTCGCGGGGCTGGGGCAGGACATCGACGGCGAGCGCGTCCGCTGGGATCGCGAGTTCGTGATGGAGATGACCGAGCGCGCGCCGGCCTCGTTCACGCTCGCTGCGCGAAACCCCGCGCGGTCGGTGAAGATCGGCGGCGGGAAGCCCGTCCTCACCCCCGTCGGCGGCTCGCCGTTCTGCTCCGACCTCGAGCGTGGGCGCCGCGAGGGCACGATCTCGGACTACCTCGAGCTGATCAAGATGGCGCACGCCGCGCCGCTCATGACCTGCCAGCAGAGCGGCACCGTCGAGGCGCAGGACCTCGACGAGCGCACCCGCCACATGGACATGGACTACGCCGTCCTGCGGTGGTCGGACAAGCCCCTCATCTGCTACGGCACCTCCGGCCCCAAGGCGCGCGATGCGGTCGATCTGGCGGCGATCGCCCACGGCGGGCGTGACGTGATCGAGGAGACCCCGGCGATCATGGGCGTCGTCAACCCCAACAGCCCGCTGGTGTGGGACGGGCTCATGGCCGACGCCCTCACGGAGTGGGCGGTCGCGGGCCAGCCGGTGGTGGTGACCCCGTTCCTGCTCGCCGGCGCGACCGCGCCGGTCAGCATCGCCGCGGGGCTCGCCCAGCAGGTGGCCGAGGCCCTGTCCGGCGTGGCGCTGGTCCAGGCGGTGCGTCCCGGCGCCCCGTGCCTCTTCGGGTCCTTCTTCACCGCCGTCGACATGCGCACCGGAGGGCCGGCCTTCGGCACGCCCGAGTCGATCCTCGGGACGCTCGCCGGCGGCCTGCTGGCCCGCCGCTACCAGCTGCCCTACCGCGGCGGCGGCGGGCTCTGCTCGTCGAACGCCCTCGACGTCCAGTCGGCTGTCGAGACGACCAACACGCTGTGGGCGACGATGATCGGCGGCTGCGACCTGGTGATGCACGCCGCCGGCTGGCTCGAGGGCGGCCTCACCGCCTCGTACGAGAAGTTCGTGCTCGACCTCGAGCTCCTGCGTGTGTTCGACGTCCTCTCGGGGGGGATCGGGATGAGCGAGGAGGAGTTCGCGATGGACGCCGTCCGCCAGGAGGGCCCCGGCGGCATGTTCCTCGCCTCCGACCATACGCTCGCGCACTTCAGGGACTGGGTCTTCATGAGCCCGCTCTTCCGCTCGCAGGCCTACGTCACCTGGGAGAAGCGGGGCTCCGTGACGGCCGAGCAGGCGGCCACAGATCAGTGGAAGGAGCTGCTGGCGAGCTACGAGGACCCCGGGATCGACCCGGCGGTCGACGAGGAGCTCCTCGAGTACATGACCCGGCGCAAGGCCGAGATCGAGGCGGAGTAGTGCCCGAGCGCCTGGCTCGCCACGACATCCTGTTCGAGCCGGTCAAGATCGGCCCGCGGACCCTGCGAAACCGCTTCTACCAGGTGCCCCACTGCACGGGGTTCGGCGTCGAGAAGCCGTGGACGCAGGCTGCGTTTCGGGGGATGAAGGCCGAGGGCGGCTGGGCGGCGGTCTGCACGGAGTACTGCTCGATCAGCCCGGAGTCCGACGAGAAGCCCTACACGTCGGCCCGGCTCTGGGACGACGAGGACATGCGCGCGCTCTCGCTCATGGCCGACGCCGCCCACGCGAACGACGCGCTGGCCGGCGTCGAGCTGTGGCACGGCGGCCTCTTCGCCGAGCAGCGCGAGTCCCGGCTCCCACCGCTCGCGCCGTCGCAGATCGCGAGCGACTGGGACGGCGTCACGGTGCCCAAGGTGATGGAGGCGGCCGATATCCGCCGCGTGCAGGACGAGTGGGTGGCCGCCGCCCGGCGGGCCCGCACGGCGGGGTTCGACATCCTTTACGTCTACGGCTCCCACACGTACCTGCCGACCCAGTTCCTGTCGCCGGTCTTCAACCGGCGCACCGACGCCTACGGCGGATCGTTCGAGAACCGCAGCCGGTTCTGGCTTGAGGCGATCGAGCGGGTGAAGCAAGAGATCGGCGACGACTGCGCGATCGCCGTCCGGATCGCCGCCGACACCCTCGAGCTCTCCGGCGTCGACCTCGACGAGGGCCTGGCGTTCATCCGCGCGGCCGACCCGATGGTCGACCTCTGGGATGTCACCATCGGCTCGATGGCCGGTATGGGCCGCCTCGACGCGGGTCCGTCCCGGTTCTACGAGCAGGGTTATCAGCTCCAGTGGTCGGGGCGAGCGAAGGAGGCGACGGCCAAGCCGGTGGTCGTCGTCGGCCGGTTCACCGATCCCGACAAGATGGCCGACGTGATCCGCGGCGGCCACGCCGACCTGATCGGCGCCGCGCGGCCGTCGATCTCGGATCCGTTCCTTCCGCGCAAGATCGAGGAGGGCCGCTACGACGAGGTGCGCGAGTGCATCGGGTGCAACGCCTGCTACTCGCGGTCGGTCTGGGGTCTGCACCTCGGCTGCACCCAGAACCCGACCGCGGGCGAGGAGCACCGCCGCGGCTGGCATCCCGAGCGCTTCGACCGGGCGGCCAACGCCGAGGAGTCCGTGCTCGTCGTCGGTGCCGGACCGGCCGGGATGGAGTGCGCCATGGTGCTGGGGAAGCGCGGGTTCGAGCTCGTCCATCTGGCCGACGCCGGCGACGACATCGGCGGCCAGATGCGCTGGGTGACGCGGCTTCCCGGCCTCGGCGAGTGGGGCCACGTCGTCGACTACCGGCGCGTCCAGCTCGAACGGCTGCCTGCCGTCGAGGTCGTGCTGGGGACAGCGCTCGACGCCGAGGCCGTCCGCGACTACGGCGCGCGGATCGTGGTCGTCGCAACCGGCGCGCGCTGGGCGGGCGACGGCATGAACGGGATCACCCGTGCGACGATCCCGGGGGCCGATGCGTCACTCCCGCACGTCCTGCTCCCCGAGGACGTCATGGTCGACGGGGCCCGCCCGAACGGCAAGCGGGTCGCGATCGTCGACTGCGAGGGCTACTTCACGGCGGCGGGGATTGCCGAGATTCTGCGCGCCGAGGGCCACGAAGTCGTGTTCGTGACGCCGTACGACGTCGTCGCGCCGACCTGCGATCAGACGCTGGAGGGCCTGCGCCTGCGGCTGCACCTGCACGCGCTCGGGATCGATCTGCGCACCGCCCTCACGCCCTCCGAGATCCTCGCCGGCGGCCTCCGCGCCGAGGACGGCGTGGGGCGTCCGGTCGAGATCGAGGCCGACACAACGGTGCTCGTCACGCAGCGCCTCTCCGACGACGCGCTCTACCTCGAGCTCACATCCGACCCGGGCGCCCTGGCCGCCGCCGGGATCGAGGCCGTCTACCGGGTCGGCGACTGCGTCGCCCCGCGGCTCATCGCCGATGCGATCTTCGACGGCCACCGCCTGGCCCGCGAGATCGACGGCCCGGACCCCGCGGTCGCGCGACCCTATCTGCGCGAGCGCCCCCTCATCCCCGGCTGAAACACCTGTACCTGGTACCAATGTTTCACGGTCGAGGCTCTAGGATGACATCACGATGACGACTGAACGCCTCCCCAGCTGGCGCTACGAGGAAGGCGGGACGAAGGGGAGCTGGGAGGGCGGCGACGTCGGCTCACCGGTGTCGGGCTTCGTCATCCACGCGGCGACCGGTGAGGGCCCGGACGCGCACACCCACCCGTACCCGGAGACGTTCATCGTCATCGAGGGCAGCGGCCGGTTTCGCTACGGCGACGGGTTCGTCGAGGCGCGTGCGGGGGACATCGTCGTCGTCCCGCCCGACACGGCGCATGGCTTCAAGGGCCTCGGCCCGGGCATGCTCCGGATGGTCGGGATCCACCACGCTCCGCGGATGGACACGACGTGGCTCGAGGAGGGCGGCGACGGCGCAGTATCGTAGGGACAGTCCGCCCTCGTAGCTCAGGGGATAGAGCGCGGCTCTCCTAAGGCCGGCGTCCCAGGTTCGAATCCTGGCGAGGGCATCGCGTCCGGTATCGGCCGGCGCCTCCACGTGAGGCCTCCCACCGAGGGCTAGGATGGCGGCGGTGGACCGCCTGCGCGACCACGACTCCGTCGTCGTCACTCTGCCACGAGGGCACTACATCCTCCCGACGTCCTTCGCGGCGCGGATCCTCGCGGTCGAGGGGATGACCGTCGCGCTCGAGGTCGAGGACAGGGCCGAGACGGCTCGCCTTCCGGATCGCGTGCCGAACGCGTTCCTGACGTTTCGCCACTCGGACTCGCTCGTCGGCTTCCGCGGTACGCTCCACACCGCGCGACCCGTCGGTGACTTCCGGTTCGTCGTCGCCGACCAGGCGGCTTCGCGAACGCGCTCGACGCGCATCAATTGCATGAGCCGGGTGATCGTCCGCAGGCTGTCGGGCGAGGAGCCAGGCGAAGAGGCGCACGGCGTCAGCGTGAACATCGCCCCGGGGGGCCTCCTGATCGAAGCGCCCGGGGTCGACGCGGTCACCGGCGATGTCGTCGAGTTCCACCTCACGCATCCGGACCACCAGGACCGCGTCATCGCCGGCGAGGCGACCGTCGTCCGGCACGGCGACGGCCTGATCGCCGTCGCCGTCAACGACGGCAGCGTCGAGGCCCGAGCGGCGCTGGGCGCGCTGGTCGTCGCCCGCAGCCGCGCCGTCCTTCACCGGCAGGATCCCGGCGAGGTGGACGCCCCGGGCTTCTGAGTCCACACCGCGGCTGCGACCGGGCGCCGGATAAGGGCTATGCGCGGGTTTGCAGGAATTCCTACACTTACGCGGTGGCGGTCTACGAACTGGAGCGTGAGTGCAAGCTGGACGTGGCGGAGGGGTTTCTCCTCCCTGAGCTCCCCGGCGAACGGCTGCGCACGGTCACGCTCATCTCGGCCTACCACGACACGCCCGACCATCGCCTGGCAGCCTCGGGCATCACGCTTCGCCGCCGTACGCGTGCGCGCAGCGTGCGGTGGCAGCTGAAGCTTCCGGCCGAGGGCGGCCGTTTCGAGGTCGAGCTCGCGGGCCGCACGGCCGAGCCCCCGCCGGAGGCTTCCGAACTCCTCGCGGCCCACCTGAGGGGGGCGCCGCTCGGCCCTGTCGCGACGCTTCGCACCCGCCGTCTCGGCAGGCGGGTCTTCCGAAACGAGATCGCGGTCGCGGACGTGTTCCACGACGTCGTGACGGTCGACGACGAATCCGTCGTCCGCCCACGCCTGGACGAGGTCGAGATCGAGCTGCTCCCGGCCGGCGACGATCGCGACATGCGCCGCCTGGCCAAGACGCTGCGTCGTGCGGGCGCGGTCGTCGGAGACGAGCGACCCAAGGTCTTCCGCGTCCTCGACCTCACCGCCGGGACGCCCGTCGCGGTCACGGCCGAAACCGCCCCCGCGGAGCGGCTCGGCGCCATGCTCGCCGCGCACGTCCGCGCGATGCTCGTCGCCGATCCCGCTGTCCGCCTCGGGCTGGGCTCGGAGCCCCTGCACGACTTCCGCGTCGCGACGCGGCGTATGCGCGCGCTTCTCCGGGCCGCCCGGTCGGGGCTCGACGAGCGCTGGGCCGAGGGGCTGCGCCGGGAGCTCGGCTGGCTGGCCGGCGAGACGAGCGCCGCCCGCGACCTCGACGTCCTCGTGGAGGAGCTCCTGCCGCGCGTCAGCCGGCTCGGCGACCTCGACTCGGAGGGCGGGGCGCACCTTCTCGACGGCCTGGGCGCCGACCGCGCCGCCTCACGGCAGCAGGTGCTCGCGGCCCTCGCGAGCCTGCGCTACTTCGCGCTCGTCGAGCGGCTGGTCGCCGAGGCTGGGAGCCCGCGGCTCGCCGGGGGCGAGCTTCACATGGGCCGGCTCGTCGGGAGCGAGTACGCGCGGCTACGGAAGACCGTGCGGCGCGCCGGGGCGGAGCCGGATGACGCGTCGATGCACCGGCTGCGGATCGCGGGCAAGCGTGTGCGATATGCGGCCGAGCTGGCGACGCTCCCCGGCGACCGCCGGGGCGAGGCCCTCCTCCGCTCCGCGAAGGAGCTCCAGGATGTGCTGGGTGCGCACCAGGACGCGGTCGTCGCCGAGGAGCGCCTGCGCGGCCTTGCCGAGGGAGCCGAATCGCACGTTGCCATCGCCGCGGGACGGCTGGTCGAGCAGGAGGCTCGCCGCCGCGCGCAGGCGCGTGCCGAGCTCCCGGACGCGCTTCGGGCGGTCGACCGCGCCGCGAAGCGCTGGACGCCCGCCGGATAGGCATGCTCGCCCTGCTCGTCCGTCACGCCGTGGCCGGCGATCGCCGGAAGTGGAGCGGCGACGACAGGCTGCGGCCGCTCGATCGCCGCGGAAAGAGGCAGGCGTTGGCGCTCCCCGAGGCTCTCTCCGGCTTTCCGGTCACCCGGATCCTGACGAGCCCGGCAGCGCGCTGCATCGGGACGGTCGGGCCGCTCGCCGCCGCGCTCGGCATCGAGGTGGAGGAGACGCCGGCTCTGGCGGAGGGCGCGGAGCGCCTGGACGTGATCTCGCTCGCCGCCGCGGCGGGCGCCGGGACGGTCATCTGCACCCACGGCGATGTGTGCCACGCGGTCGTCGGCCGAAAGAGGATGCCGAAGGGGTCGATCTGGGTCATCGACATCGACGGCCATGACGTCACGCTGGTGCGGCACATCGCCGCGGCGAAGTAGTCGGCGTCAGGCGGCCGCGGCGACGCGGGCGAGGGCCAGCGCGGCGCCCTCGCGGAGCCCGCCGCGGGCGACCTCGAACGGCACGTCGAGCCGCCGCTGCACCTCGGCGAGGATGAGCGCGCCGGCGAGAATCGTGCGAGCGCGCGAGCGCTCGAGGCCGTACGCCGCAGCGATCCTGCTCCGCGGACGCGAGCTGAGCTCGGCGATCACGGTGTCGAGGCGGTCGGCGTCGAGGTTGCGGCCCGCGATCTTGCGGAGCGCCCCGGCCGTTCCGCCAGTGGCGAGCGCCGCCGTCGGCGCCGGAGCATCGAGGTCGCCCAGTCGGCGGCGCACGAAATCGCGCGCGGCCTCGACCTGGGCGGCGGTGGGCCGGCCGTCGAAGAATCGGCTCGTGAGCCGCATCGAGCCGATGTCGAACGACCGCAGGTAGACGGGCCCGAGGTCGCGCAGGCCCACGACGACCTCCGTCGATCCGCCGCCGATGTCGCACACCGCGAGGATCTTGGGCTCGCGCTCGAGCATCGCCGCGGCACCCTCGTAGGCGTACCGCCCCTCCTCGTCGCACGTGAGGACGCGCACGCGGGCCCCGGTCGCAGCCCGCAGGCTGTGGACGAGGTCGGCGCCGTTCTCGCTCTGGCGGCCGGGCGCCGTCACGATGACGTCGAGCACCTCGACGTCGAACGATGCGGCCCGCTGGGCGTACTCGGCCGCCAGGCTGGCTGTCTCCACGAGCTTGGGCTCCGGCAGTCCGCCGGTGCGCTCGATCTCGGCTCCCAGGCCGAGGTGGGCGCGCCGCTCGTCGATCCGCTCGACGCTGACGCCGTCCACGGTTGCCACCAGCAGTCGCGCGGTGTTCGATCCGATGTCGATGATTCCGATGCGCATCATGTGTAGTTTGGCGGCCGCTCCGGTCGGCACCCTGCCCCTTCACCCTGAAAGTACTGCATAAACCGCATGTAGCCCATACATCGTTCACCACCTTTTCACCGGGCCCGGAGCGCTACCCTTGGCCGGTGAACGGCCGCGTCCTCCCGCCGCTCGTGTTCGTCGCCGGGGCGACGACGATGTCGACCGAGATGTGCGCGTCGCGTCTCCTGGCGCCGTTCTTCGGGGCCTCGATCCTGATCTGGGCGAACATCATCGGCCTGATCC
>JBOHBE010000043.1:0-1903 GCA_050698235.1 Gaiellales bacterium | reverse complement strand
CACCAGGCGCGCCTCGTCGAGCCGCCCAGCCATCGCGAGGGCCTCGACGTACCAGAACGTGCAGATCGAGAACGTCCCCTCCTCGCCGGTCAGCCCGTCGGGCGAGGCCTCGACGTTGTAGCGGTAGACGAGGCTGTCGGAGACGAGCTCGTTGCCGATCGCATCGAGCGTCGAGAGCCAGCGCGGATCCTTCGGCGCGATGAACCGGGTGAGCGGCATGAGGAGCACGGACGCGTCGAGGACGTCCGTGTCGTAGTGCTGGACGAACGCCTGGCGCTTCTCATTCCAGCCCCGGGTCATGATCTGCGTGGTGACCTTGTCGCGCGCCTCGAGCCACGAGACCAGGTCGGCGGGAAGGCCGCGCTGCCGGGCCATCCGGATCGCGCGCTCAATGGCCACCCACGACATGAGCCGCGAGTAGGTGAAGTGCTGGCGGCCGCCGCGCGTCTCCCAGATCCCCTCGTCGGGCCGGTCCCAGTTCTTGCACAGCCACTCGAGCACCTTCACGAGGTCCATCCAGGCGTCATAGGAGATCGGCTCGCCGTACTTGTTGTACAGGTAGACCGAGTCGATCAGCTCGCCGTAGATGTCGAGCTGGAGCTGGCCGGCAGCGCCGGTCCCGACCCGAACGGGCGCCGATCCGCCGTAGCCCTCGAAGTGGTCGAGCGTGGTCTCCTCGAGGTCGGCGCGGCCGTCGATGCCGTACATGATCTGGAGCGGGCCGTCGCCGCCGCCGGCGGACTCGCGGAACCGGTCGGTAAGCCAGCGCATGAACGCCTCGGCCTCCTCGGTGAACCCGAGGCGCAGGAGCGCATAGAGCGAGAACGCAGCGTCGCGGATCCAGGTGTAGCGGTAGTCCCAGTTGCGCTCGCCGCCGAGCTGCTCCGGGAGGCTCGTGGTGGGCGCAGCGACGATCGCCCCCGTCGGGCGGTACGTGAGCAGCTTGAGGGTGAGCGCGGAGCGGTTCACCATCTCGCGCCACCGCCCCTTGTAGATCGAGTGTGCGAGCCACCCGCGCCAGTAGCGCACGGTGTCCTCGAAGGCGTCGGCCGCGTCGTCGTAGGAGACAAGCGCCGGCAGCGGCCCGTCGCCCGCCTTCTCGAGGCTGAAGACCGCGCCCTCGCCGGCGGTGAGGTGAAACTCCGCACGGACGCCGTCGTCGTCCGGCCGAAGCCCGACCGACGTCACGAGCGCGAGGCGCAGATCATCCGAGCTGAACGTCGCGCCGGTCTCGCCGATGAGCGTCGTGTGCGTCGCGCGGCCGTAGTCGAACCGGGGCCTGCACTCGAGCATGAACGTCATCTCGCCGCGCACCGCGATCACCCGGCGCAGGAGCTGGCGGCGGTGCTCCGGGTCGCGGTGGATCGGCATGAAGTCCTGCACCTCGCCCACGCCGTGCGGCGTCAGGAAGCGCGTGATGAGGACGTTCGTATCGGGGAAGTAGAGCTGCTTCGTGGCGTACTCGGAGTGCGCCGGCGCGATCCGGTAGAAGCCGCCCTTGTCGGCGTCGAGGATCGACGCGAAGACGCTTGGGGCGTCGAACCGCTCGGGGCAGTACCAGTCGATCGTGCCGTCGGTGCCGACCAGGGCAACCGTGTGGAGATCCCCGATGACGCCGTGCTCGGCGATGGGGAGGTAGCGACGGTCGGCGGTCACGGCGGGGACGATACCGCGCGGCCTCCGGGGCACGGGCCCGGGGCTATACTTGCGCGCGGCGCCTTTCCCGAGGCGCCGTTTCGCCTGGCCGCACGGCCGGACGCGGGGGCGTAGTTCAGCTGGTTAGAACGCCGGCCTGTCACGCCGGAGGTCGCGGGTTCGAGTCCCGTCGCTCCCGTTCCTCACAACCCGCCCGGGCAGCGGGGACGCGCAAACGGTCCCCCTACACTGCGCGGCGTGACGGTCC
>JBOHBE010000042.1:0-4240 GCA_050698235.1 Gaiellales bacterium | reverse complement strand
CGTCTCGCTCGACGACCGGCGTTTGCTCGACTGGCGCGACGTGCCGGGCGTGCATCCGGCGATCCACATCGACGAGTTCGACGACGCCGGAAACGCGATCGTCGCCGACCCCCGCTTCCGCGAGGCGCTCGCCAGGCGGGGGATCGAGAACCCCGACATGGTCATGGTCGACCCGTGGTCGATCGGCTGCTTCGAGGACGGCGACCGGCGGCTCGCGCGCGGCCTGGCGTGGCTGCGATCCGACCTCGTGGGCGACAACGCCTACTCGCGGCCTATCGGAGGCCTGGTCGGCGTCGTCGACCTGAACACGACGGAGGTCGTGCCGATCGACGACCACGGCGTGCTCCCGGTGCCGTCGGGCGAGGGCGGCGACTACCGGCCCGGCGCGATCGTCTTGCCGCGCACCGACGTGCGCGCATACGAGATCACCCAGCCCGACGGCCCGAGCTTCACGCTCGACGGCCACGCGCTCGCCTGGCAGGGGTGGACGCTCGACGCCGGCTTCTCGCCGCGCGAGGGGCTCGTGCTCCACCGGATCGCCTACGCCGGCCGGCCTGTGTGCCACCGCGCGTCGATCGCCGAGCTCGTCATCCCCTACGGCGATCCCAACCCGACTGTCCACTTCAAGAACGCGTTCGACATCGGCGAGTTCGGGCTCGGGCCGCTCGTGAACGCGCTCGAGCTGGGCTGCGACTGCCTCGGCGAGATCCGCTACCTCGATGCGTGGGTCAACGACTCGCGCGGTGGAGCGACCGCGCTCCCGAACGCGATCTGCATCCACGAGGAGGACATCGGGATCCTCTGGAAGCACTTCGACTACCGGTCGGGGAGGACCGACGTGGCGCGGGCGCGGCGGCTCGTCGTCTCGTGCATCGCGACCGTCGGGAACTACGAGTACGGCTTCTACTGGTACCTCGGCCAGGACGGCACGATCGGGTTCGAGGCGAAGCTGACGGGCGTCCTGCACACGGCCGGCGTGCCCGAGGGCGAGCCCGGCCCGCACGCGACCGAGATCGCGCCGGGCGTCGCCGCGAGCGTCCACCAGCACTTCTTCTGCGCGCGGATCGACATGGACGTCGACGGGGCGCAAAACACCGTGGTCGAGGTCGAGGCGATGTCGGATCCGCGCTCGCCGCGAAATCCCGACGGGAGCGCGTTCTCGACCGAGCGGAAGGTGCTCGACCGCGAGTCGCACGCCCGGCGCTCGGTGCACTCGCCGTCGTCGCGGCGCTGGCGGATCGAGAGCGCCGACCGGCGGAATCGCGTCGGGGAGCCGACCGCATACGAGCTCATCCCGGGCGAGGGCATCGAGGCGATGGCGCTTCCCGACTCGGAGTTCCGGCGGCGGGCGCGGTTCCTCGACCATCATCTCTGGGTGACGGCGTTCGCGGCGGACGAGCGCTATCCGGCGGGCGAGTACCCGAACCAGAGCCCCGGCGGCGACGGCCTCGAGCGGTGGACACGGGCCGACCGCCCGCTCCAAGGCGAGGACGTCGTGCTCTGGTACACGTTCGGCTCCCACCACGTGCCGCGGCTCGAGGACTGGCCGGTCATGCCGGTCGTGCGCTGCGGGTTCGAGCTGCGGCCGGTCGGCTTCTTCGACCGGAATCCCGCGCTCGATGTGCCGCCGCCGGCGCCGCACTGTCAGCCGGGTTAGGGCATCGCGCCTCCGATCGCACGGCGGACGGCGAGGGCGAATGCGAGCTCTCGCGCGGGCGCTTTCGGCACGATGCAGCACGGCCCGGCGCGCTCGTCGCACCCGACCGTGACGTCGCCCGGAAACGGCGAGGCGGCGCAGCCGTAGTCAGGCCCGGCGCCGGCGTTCTCGAAGTCGCCCGTCACACCGTCCTTCGTGTTCAGGTAGTCGGGGTCAGCACCCCCGTAGAGGCGATCCGTTCCGTGCAGGTCGATCAGGATGTCCTCGCCCGTCGCCCCGCGGAGGACGTCGTTTCCCGTGCGGCCGAACAGGTTGTCATCGCCGGCGCCTCCGTACATCAGGTCGTGGCCGGCGCCGCCGACCAGGAGGTCGTCGCCGCCATCCCCGCTCACGAGGTCGCCGCCGTCGTGCGACCGGAGCTTGTCGTTCCCGTCGCCGCCATGGATCGTGTCGCCCCGCGGGCCGCCGTGGATCGGGTCGTCGCCCGGCCCGCCGAACGCCCGCACGACCGGGCCCTCCGACCGGATCACGTCATCGCCCGGGCCTCCCTGGACTTCGATGGCGCCGACGCGGAGCTGAGCGCGCAGGATGACCCGGTCGGCCCCAGGCCCGAGCTTGACCGCTGCCGAGTCGATCCCCTGGGCGTTGCACGACACGAGATGCGGGGTGATGGCGTGGCACCCGGCGCCCGCCGTGATGTGGGCGGTGAGGTCGCCGAAACGCAGCCTGCCCGGCCGGCGCGACACGCGCACGTCGTTCGCCGCCTGGTCGGTGGCCACGAAGACGACGCGTCCCTTCGAGACGCGCACGGTTCCGGCAAGCCCAGGCTGCGCGCTCACCCCCAGCGTCGTCACGGCAACTGCGCCGACGAGCCAGATGCGCATGGACATGTTCGACCTCCCCGGTCGAAGCGCCCCTGGCGCGGCCCGTCCTTCCCAGGGACGAGATGTCCCGGCCGCGACCCACGCGACCGAATAAGCGGCAGATGATACATGAGCGCCGGCCTCGGTGCACGAGGTGCGCCAGGCGTTGTGGCGTTGTCGGTCCACGAGTGTTGCGTGTCGTGGCAGGAACGCGACTCATGGCGCGGTAGCGTTCTCAGCATGTCGAGCGACCACAATTCCTCTGCACCATGGTCATGGCCTATGCTGCGAGTCATGAGGCGGCTCAAGATCACGCGAGGCGGCCAGGTGTCAGTGCCCGCCGACGTTCGCAAGCGGTGGGGCACGAATACGGTCATTGTCGAGGACATGGGAGACCACGTCGTGCTGCGGCCGACGTCCGATGATCCTGTAGCGGCTGCGTATGGCGCCTTCGCTCACCTGGCGAAGCGACCCCTCGATGAGGTGATGGCCGAGCACGACGACCAGGAGCGGCGCGCCGAGGCCCGTCGTCCGGCGCGAAAGCGGCCGTGATCGTCCTCGATGCTGCGCCGCTGATCGCCTTTTTCACGGGCGCGCCCGGCGGCGCGGAGGTGCGTTCGCTTATCACGGGCTCGGATCCCGTTGGCGTCACGGTCGTGAACCTCGCAGAGGTGTACGACGTGCTCGACCGGTGGTACGGCGTCTCCGAACGCGAGATGCGAAGCACGATCGAGCCGCTGATCGGAGACCCCATCGGCGTGATCGCGCCCACGCCCGAGGGAGCGCGGCGTGCGGGCGCGCTGCGTGCCCGCCACTACCGGAGGCGAACGTGCGAGCTGTCGCTCGCCGACTGCTTCCTGCTGGCCGCGGTGGGCGGCGGCGACCGGCTGGCGACGTCCGACCGTGCCGTTCTGCGGGTCGCCGGCGTCGAGGGCCTCGGCGTCATCCCGATCCCTGGCTGAATGTCCTTCGCGTTCACCCCCTCGGGGCCGTCTCCAGCCACCGCCCGAGCACGTCCACATACGCGTCGGGCCGCTCGGCGAACGGGAAGTGTCCCGTGTCCGGGATGATCCCGAGCACGGCGTTCGGGATGCCGGCGGCGATCTCCTCCGACTCCTCCGGCCGCGTGATGCGGTCCTCCGCGCCCGTCACGACCAGCACGGGGACGGCGATCTGCGACAGCCGGTCGCGGACGTCGAAGTCGCCGAACTCTCCGTGCCGGTGGATCTCAGGGCTGTAGCGCACTGTCCTCCAGCGGCGGTCGAGCTCGGCCAGCGTCGGCCCCTCCGGGTCGGCGAGGAAGAAGGGCATCTGCCCCATCCAGGCTGCGTGGCAGTCCTCCTCGGTCTGCGCCGTCTCCTCGGCCTCGAAGCCGGCCTCGACGCTCGCGCGGAGCTCGGGCGTCCCGAACGCCTCGAACGTCTCGTCGAGATGGGCGAGCGCGTCCTTGTGGGCGACGCCGCCCGACGCGACGATGCCGGCCGCGTGCCCGGGGAAGTCGACCGCATGCTGGAGCGCGACCCGGGCCCCGAACGAGTGCCCGAGCAGGATGTAGTCGTCGAGCTCCATGGCCTCCGCCAGGAGGGCGATGTCGGCCGCCCAGCCCTGGGCCGTCCAGTCGGCGGGCTCGCCGCGGTCGGAGCGCCCGTTCCCGCGCAGGTCGGGTGCGAGCAGCCGGTATCTGTCGAGCCGCTCGAGCCAGGGGAAGAACACGCTCCCG
>JBOHBE010000041.1:0-8125 GCA_050698235.1 Gaiellales bacterium | reverse complement strand
CAGCGCCCGCCGAGGCGGCAGCGCCCGCCGAAGCAGCGCCGGCCGAGGCAGCACCCGCCGTTGCAGAGCCTCCCGCCGTCGCGGAGCCCGTCGTCGCGGCCGCTCCGCCCGCCTCGGGCACCGGCCGCCTGGCCGACCGCTGGCACGAGGCGGTCGTTCCGGAGGTGAGCCGGCGCTCGGCTGCGCTCGGCTCGCTGATCGAGCTGGCCGTCCCCGCGGCGGACTCCGGCGACGTCGTCCTCGCCTTCCCCAAGTCGCAACTCTTCGCCAAGGCCGCCGCCGACACCCCGCAGAACCGCGCGCTCATCGAGTCGGTGCTCGAGCAGGCGGTCGGAGAGCCGGTGCGCGTGCGAATGGAGGTGGTCGAAGGGGACGCCGAGGAGGCGCCCGCCGCCGAGGGCGCCGCGCCCGAGCGGCTCGACGAAGCCGACCTGCTGAGCCAGCTCAAGGAGAAGTTCGACGCCCGCGAGATCGAGGAGCGCGCATGACCAAGATGGACCCGAACAAGATGATGGCCCAGCTCGGCAAGATGCAGGAGCAGATGGCGCAGGCCCAGGAGGAGCTGAAGACGGCGTACGTCGAGCACTCGGCGGGCGGCGGCGCCGTCACGGTGAAGGCGTCCGGCGCGCTTGAGATCACCGACATCACGATCAAGCCCGAGGCGATTGACCCGGACGACCCGGAGATGCTCCAGGACCTGCTCGTCTCGGCGGTCAACGGTGCGATCACCGCAGCCCAGGCCCTCCAGCAGCAGAAGATGATGGGCCAGCTCGGCGGCCTCGGAGGCCTGGGGATTCCCGGCCTCTAGACCCCGTTGTACGCCCCGTCAGTCGACAACCTGATCGCTCAGCTCGCGCGCCTGCCGGGCGTCGGGCGGCGCACGGCGCAGCGGCTCGCGTTCCACATCCTGAAGGCATCGCCGGCCGACGCCAACGCGCTCGCCGACGCGATCCGCGAGGTCAAGGAGCGGATCCGGCCGTGCTCGCGCTGCTTCAACCTCGCCGAGGAGGAGCTGTGCGCGATCTGCGCCGACACCCGCCGCGACGGCACGCTCATCTGCGTCGTCGAGGACCCGTCCGACGTCGTGGCGCTCGAGCGCACGAACGAGTATCGCGGCCTCTACCACGTGCTCGGCGGCGCCCTCTCGCCGATCGACGGCGTCGACCCTGAGCATCTGCGCATCGCCGAGCTGCTCCAGCGGGTCGAGGGCGGCGACGTGACCGAGGTGCTCCTCGCGACGAACCCCACCATGACCGGCGAGGCCACGGCCGCGTATCTGGCCGACCGGCTGCGCGACCGCTGCCGGGTGACCCGGCTCGCGAGCGGCCTCCCTGTCGGCGGCGACCTCGAGTACGCCGACGAGGTGACCCTGGGGCGCGCGCTCGCCGGCCGGAGGGACATGTGATGGCCCGACACGTCGTCGACCCGACGTCGATGCACCGCTACACCGACGAGACCGAGCGGGTGGCCCGGGCCGCGCTGGGCTACGCCCGCGACCGCCTGCGCCTGCACCCTGTGCCGCTCGACGGCCCGAGGACGGCCGAGGAGCTGACGGAGGCGGCCGGCGCCACGATCACCGAGGACGGCCTCGGCGGAGAGGCGGCGATGCGGCTCTTCGCCGACGTGCTGGCCCCGGCCATCATCTCGATCGACAACCCCCGCTTCCTCGCGTTCATCCCGGCCGCGCCGACCGAGCTGTCGATGATGTTCGATCTCGTGGTCGGCGCATCGTCGATCTACGCCGGGACATGGATGGAGGCCTCGGGCGCCGTCTACGCCGAGAACCAGGCGCTCGACTGGCTCGCCCGGCTCGCCGGCCTTCCGGAGACGACGGCGGGCTGCTTCGTCTCGGGCGGCACCATCGGCAACCTGTCGGCGCTCGTCGCCGCCCGGCACGCCCACCGCGCGGCCCGTGGCGACGGCGGCGGCCGGCTGCGCGTCGCGTGCACGGACGAGACGCACTCGTCCGTGGCGACCGCGGCGTCGGTGATGGACGTCGGCCTTCTCCGGATCCCGCCCGACCCGCGGGGCCGGATGACCGGCGCGGCGCTCGCGGCGGCGATCGAGGCCGAGGGGACGGACGGGCTCTTCGCCGTCGCCGCAACGGCCGGAACCACGAACCTCGGCGCCATCGACGACCTGGCCGGGATCGCCGCGCTCTGCCGCGAGCACGGCCTGTGGATGCACGTCGACGGCGCGTACGGCGGTGCTGCGCTCGCGGCCCCCTCGGTGCGCGACCGCTTCGCCGGGATCGAACACGCGGACTCGTTCATCGTCGACCCGCACAAGTGGCTCTTCGCGCCGTTTGACTCCTGCGCGCTCCTCTACCGAAACCCGGGGCTCGCGCGGGCCGCCCACACCCAGCAGGCCGGCTACCTCGAGCACGTGCAGGGCAGCGAGCTCAACCCGTCGGACTACGCCGTCCACCTCAGCCGGCGGGCGCGGGGCCTGCCCTTCTGGTTTTCGCTGGCAGCACACGGGACGCGCGCCTACACCGAGGCGATCGAGCACACGCTTGACGTCGCCCGGCAGGCCGCCGACGAGATCCGCTCCCGCCCCTACGTCGAGCTCCTGAACGAGCCGGAGCTGACGGTGCTCGTCCTGCGCCGGCCGGGCTGGGAGCCCGTCGACTACACGGCGTGGACGGAGCGGCTCCTCGCCGACGGCGTGGCGTTCGTGACGCCGACGATCCACGCCGGCGAGACGGTCACCCGGTTCGCGATCGTGAACCCGCGGACGACGCTGGCGGACATCTCCGCCATCCTCGACACGATGGGCTGAGGTCGCCGCCGTGGACGAGCCCGCGGTCGAGCGCCTGCTCTCGGAGCAGCGCCGCTACTACGGCGCTCGCGCGCCCGAGTACGACGACTGGTGGTTCCGGCGAGCGCGCTACGCCCTCGACGCCGAAGCTGCGGAGGGGTGGTTCGCGGACGTGGAGGCGGTCGAATCAGAGCTGGCGCGATTCGCCCCGCGTGGCGACGTGCTCGAACTCGCCGCCGGCACTGGGAACTGGACGCGCCAGCTCGCCCGGCACGCCGATCGAGTAACCGCCGTCGACGCCGTGCCCGAGGTGCTCGCGCTCAACCGCGCGAAGCTCGGCGCAGCCGTCGACTACGTGCTCGCGGACGTCTTCGCCTGGGAGCCGCCCCGCGCGTTCGACGTGTGCTTCTTCGCGTTCTGGCTCGCCCACGTCCCGACCGGGCGTTTCGCGGCCTTCTGGCGGCTGGTCGAGCGCGCGCTCAAGCCCGACGGCCGTGTGTTCGTCCTCGACAACGCGCGCCTGGGCGATCACACCGTCAGAGTGGATGCCGAGGTCGTACGGCGGAGCGTGTCCGACGGTCGCGAGTTCGAGATCGTGGAGCGCTTCTGGACACCAGCCGAGCTCCAGCGCGAGCTCGCTGCGCTCGGCTGGCACCTGAGCGCCCGCGCGACTCCGAAGGGGCACTTCGTCTTCGCCTCCGGCCGGCGCCGGGTCTAGGGACTCGAATCGCACCTCGCGCTCCGGTGCGGCGCCCCCCGGACGGCGCCCACCGAACGGTGCGACATGATCGACCAGCGCGACCGCGACGAGAGCGCCGATCCGACCGAGGCGAACGACCCGACCGACAGCACCGAGCAGGCGCTCCCAATCGACCCGATCGAGAGGAACGAGCCCACCGATCCGATCGAGAGCACCGAGTCCTTGGACGCGATCGAGAGCACGGAGCCCTCAGACCGTATCGACCACCTCGAAGCCGGCACGGACGTGTTCTCGCACACAGCGGCCAGGGGTGCGCCGGTGACCTCGGTCGGTACACTGGCGGGGATGGCCGAGGCCGCACCCCAGTCGGCTGGGCGCGTGCTCGTGATGAAGTTCGGGGGCACGTCCGTCGCCGACGCCGACAAGATCCGGCGCGTTGCCGAGCGCCTGGTTGCGGCGCAGACGGCGGGCCGGCGGGTCGTCGGCGTCGTCTCCGCGATGGGGCAGACGACCGACCAGCTCGGCGCGCTGGCCCGTGACGTCTCGCCCCATCCGCATCCGCGCGAGATGGACATGCTGCTCTCGACCGGCGAGCGCATCACCGCGGCGCTCTGCGCCATGGCCATCAACGACCTCGGGCGGCACGCGGTCTCCCTCACGGGCTCGCAGGCCGGCATCGTGACCGACACGGTCCACACGAAGGCCAAGATCCTCGAGATCCGCCCCAGACGGATCTCCGAGGCGCTCGACCGCGACGAGATCGTGCTCGTCGCCGGCTTCCAGGGCGTCTCGACGGCCTACGACGTGACGACCCTGGGGCGGGGCGGCTCCGACACGACGGCCGTCGCGCTGGCGGCGGCGCTCGGCGGCGACTGCGAGATCTACACCGACGTGGCGGGCGTCTTCAGCGCCGACCCGCGCATTGTCCCCCACGCCCGCAAGCTGCGCACGGTCGAGCCGCTCGAGATGCTCGAGATGGCGGGCTCCGGCGCGCGGGTGCTCCAGCTTCGAGCCGTGGAGTTCGCCCGAAACCACGGCGTGCCGCTGCACGTCCGGTCGACCTTCACCGACGCGGAAGGCACCTGGATCCGTGAAGATACGGGCATGGAGGCGCCGATCATCTCGGGCATCACGCACACGACCGACGAGGCCTACGTCACGCTTACCGACGTGCCCGACAAGCCCGGCACCGCCGCCAGCATCTTCAACGCGGTCGCCGCGGTGCACATCAACGTCGACACGATCATCCAGAACGCAGTCACCCACGGCGACGCCGACGTCACGTTCTCGGTCCCGCTCGACGACCTCCCGTTGATGACGAACACCATCGAGGGGCTGTGCCACGACCTGGGGCTGCATTGGCGAGTCGACGACACCGCCGCCAAGGTCAGCCTGATCGGGGCCGGGATGAAGAGCCATCCGGGTGTCGCCGCCAAGATGTTCCAGGTGCTCGCCGAGCTCGGGATCAACGTGCGGATGATCGCGACGTCGCCGATCAAGGTGTCGTGTGTCGTCAGCCGCGACCGGGTCGCCGAGGCCGTGTCGGCGCTCCACGAAGCCTTCGAGGCGGAGCTGACCGAGGCCGACGGGAGCGAGGCGGATGCGTAAGCCCCGCGTGGCCGTCGTCGGTGCGACCGGAGCCGTCGGGCCGATCGTGCTCGATGTGCTCCACGAGCGCGGGTTCCCGGCCGCCGAGGTGGTGCCGTTCGCATCGGCCCGTTCGGCGGGAACGCGGGTGCGCTTCGCCGGGACCGAGCTCGAGGTGCGCGAGCTGACCTCCGACGCGCTCGAGGGGTTCGACCTGGCGCTGTTCTCGGCGGGCGGCTCGACGTCGCGGGCGTTCGCGCCCGAGGCCGTCGCCCGCGGCTGCGTGGTGGTCGACAAGTCGAGCGCCTTCCGCATGGATCCGGCCGTGCCGCTCGTCATCCCGGAGGTGAACGCCGACACCGCGGCGGCCCACCACGGCATCGTCTCGAACCCGAACTGCTCCACCATCCAGCTGATGTGCGCGCTCGCGCCGCTCCACGCGGCGGCGGGCCTGGAGCACGTGACGGTCTCGACCTATCAGGCCGTGTCGGGCACGGGCGCCAAGGCGGTCGAGGAGCTGCGATCGCAATCGCGGGCTGCGCTCGACGGAGACACGACCGACCCCGTCGTGTACCCTCATCCGATCGCCTTCAACGCGATACCGCAGTGCGACGTCTTCGAGGGGGATAGCACGCTGGAGGAGACGAAGCTCGTTCTCGAGTCGCAAAAGATCCTGGGCTCAGACGCCATCGGGATCCACGCGACGTGCGTCCGCGTGCCCGTGTGGCGCGGACACTCCGAGGCGGTCTGGATCGAGATGCGCTCGCCGCTCGAGGCGGACGAGGCGCGCGAGATCCTCGAGGCGGCACCTGGGGTTCGGGTCGTCGACGACCCCGCCTCGTCGGAGTATCCGCTCCCCTCCGACGCCGTCGGCGACGACGACGTCCTGGTCGGGCGGATCAGGCGCGACCCGTCGAGGCGGAACGGACTCGCGCTCTGGATCGTGTCCGACAACCTGCGCAAGGGAGCGGCGACGAACGGCATCCAGATCGCCGAGCTGCTCGTCGAGCGCGACCTCGTCCGCGTCCCCGGCCGGGCGGCGGCCTGATGGGTACGCCGGCCCGGGGCGGGCACCTGTGCCCGGTGTGCATCCGCCCCGCAGGCTCCGGCACCTGTCCCGAGCACGGCCCGTGGGAGCCCCACCAGCTCCTCACACGTGACGACCGCCGGCGCGCCTCGGCGAACATGCTCCGCCACCCATTCGAGCCCCTCGTCCACGCCTGCCCGCGCTGTCTCGGCGAGGTGGCGCTCGGGCGAGTCGGCTTCCATTGCGTCGAGCACGGTCACGCCCGCGACACCCACGGCCCCTACCGGGTCGACGAGCTGCTCGGGCCGACGGCCCAGCGAGAGGCGGCGCTCAACCGGTCGAAGCTCGCGCGCCGCACCCGCGCCCGCCGCGACGCCCAGGTCATCGAGCTCCAGTCGCTCCCGTGGCCGGACGCCACCCGCACCGCGCGGCTGGTCGCCGGCGCCGCCGTGATGGCGGCGACGCTCGCCTTCCTCGTGCACTGAGCCACCCGCACGTCGGCGGCGGCTGGATGAGCTGCTGAATTCTGGTGCGAGACGCGTCCAGGCAGGACAGCACTCTCGCGAAATACGGACATTGGCTTGGGTCACCACAGGGCACTAGTAGCGGAAAGCCTACTATCTGAGCCAAAAATCAAGTATGGTTTGTGGACAGTCATGACGACAGTCCAGAGGCGCTATCTCGAATCCCACCCATGGATCCAGTTCAAGGTGGATCTCACGTACGCTGGCGCTCCGTTCTGGATGCTGCTCGGCGAGGCGAGATCGAAGGTAGACCATCTTGCTTGGTCTCTCTTGAAGCCAGATGTCCGCGACGAAATGCTCAAGGTCTACCTGGCGAAGGGGGCCCAGGCTACAACAGCGATCGAGGGAAACACCCTCAGCGAGGACGAAGTCGCGGCGATCGTCGCGGGGACGGCGGCGAGCCCACCACCATCGCAGGAGTACCTGTATCGGGAAGTCGAGAACATCCTTGGAGCGTTCAACAGAATCAAGGACCACCTGCTCGCCGGCGGAGGCGCCGAGATCACACCGGACGTCGTGAAAGGATTCAACAGTCAGGTTCTCGACGGCCTTGACCAGGACGACGTCCGCCCCGGGGAAATCCGTCGCCAGTCCGTAATCGTTGGCGGCTACCGCGGTGCGCCCTGGGAAGACTGCGACTACCTGCTGGATCGCATGTGTGAGTGGCTCAACGGCCCGGATTTCCAAACGGACGATCCGGACTGGGAAACGCCGTTCGCGCTGCTAAGGGCCGCAATGGCGCATCTCTACATCGCCTGGATCCACCCGTTCGACGATGGGAACGGGCGGACGGCGAGGCTTGTCGAAGTGTTGTTCCTCCTCGCGGCAGGTGTGCCGATGCCAGCCGCGCATCTTCTCAGCAACCACTACAACTTGACGCGCACCGAGTACTACCGACAACTTGACCGCGCCAGCGCCAGCGGCGGTGATCCAGTGCAATTCGTCCGATATGCCATCCGAGGGTTCGTAGACGGGATTCGCGTCCAAATCGACCGCGCTTGGCAGCAGCAGTACGCAGATCGATGGGAACAGTTCGTCTATGAAACGTTCGGCGGGAGTCCAACGAGCGATGCGGGCCAACGTCGCCTTCATCTGGTGCTGGAGCTCTCAGCGCGCGACGATCCTGTGCCTCGCCGCGAGATCCCGCGGATGACTCCTGAGCTCGCGCTCGCCTACGCGGACACAGAGCGGATGTTGAGCCGGGACCTGAACGCGCTGGAGGTCATGGGCCTAATCCGACAGGTGAAGCGCGGCCTCTGGGCGCCGGCGCGCGAACAGATCCTCGCATTCCGGCCACTCCGACGGCAATCGGCATAGCGTCCTGGGGCGCTAGACGTTCTGGCTTGTCGCGATCGGCGTCGTGGTGGGCTTCTTCGACCCGCCGGACGGCTCGATCGTGACGGCGATCTTGTCGCCGGGCATCGCCGCCTGCGTCAGGTGAAGCTCGACCGTCCCGCCGCCCTGGAACACGCCCGCAGGGAGGGCAACGCTTCCTCGGATCACCCACGCCTCGTAGGTCTTTCCGGC
>JBOHBE010000040.1:0-2804 GCA_050698235.1 Gaiellales bacterium | reverse complement strand
GCGCGCCGGGGAGAGGAGCCGAGGCCAGAAACCGGTCGACCGCCACGGCGACGAGCGCGACCGCAGCGAGCGAGATCGGCCAGCCGAGCAGCACGAGGACGCGCGAGGCGCCGGCCCGAAAGCCGGTCCCCGTGACGTTGTAGAAGACGTCGGCGGGCAGCCGGGCGTACGTGATCCACACCATCACCGCCACGACGCCGAACGTCGCCCACACCGCGAGCGCCTCGACGAGGCCCGGTCCGCGCGCGTCCGGGTCGGGCTTCACGCGCCTCGCCTCTCGGGCAGCATCCAGAGGCCGTCGCGCGGCCGCAGCGACACGCGCGCCTGGGGGATGACCGGTCGCGACGGGTCGAGCCGGAGCCGCCACCGCCGCCCGAGCTCGGCCAGCACGAGCGTGGCCTCGAGCATCGCGAAGCCGACCCCGATGCACTTGCGGGTCCCACCGCCGAACAGCGGGTAGGCCCAGTCGGGGCGTTCGCCGCTCCCCTCAGGGAGGAAGCGATCGGGGTCGAATCGCAGCGGATCCGGGAAGAACCGCGGGTCGCGGTGCATCACGTACGTTGGCATCAGGACGGCCGCGCCCGCCGGGATCACGTGCCCGCCGATAGCCTGCTCGGCGACCGCGCGCCTCTCGATGCCCCATGCCGGCGGGTAGAGCCGCATCGCCTCGAGCAGCACGGCCTCGGTGTACGGAAGCCGGGCGGCATCGTCGGCGGTCGCCGGCCGGTCGCCGACGACATCGTCGAGCTCGGCATGGAAGCGGGCCTCGACCTCGGGGTGGAGCGCCAGGAGGTACCAGGCCCAGTTGAGGCCGTTGGCGGTCGTCTCGTGTCCGGCGGTGATCAGCGTGAGCGCCTCGTCGCGCACCTGTGTATCGGTCATGCCCGTCCCGTCGCCCTCGACGTCCCGGGCGGCGAGCAGGATCGAGAGCAGGTCGTCGCCGTCGTCGTCGCTCCCGGCGGATCGGCGCTCGGCGATCACCCGCGACGTCGCAGCCTCGAGCTCGTCGATGCCCCGCTTGAACCGCCGCACGCTGGGGAGCGGCGTCCGCAGGAGGACCGGCAGGAGCGCGATCGTGAGGTAGTCGAAGAACTCGCCCACCTCGGCCACGGCGCGTCCGATCTTCTCGGCGTCGGAGTCGAGCTCCGCTCCGAACAGCGCTCGGGTGACGACCCGGAGCGCGAGCTGGGTCATGTCGGCGGCGACATCGCGGGCCTCGCCCTCGCGCCACTCGTCGCCGACGCGCACCGCCTCGTCGACCATGATCTCCGCGTACGCCGCGACCCGCTTGCGGTGAAACGCGGGCTGCATCATCCGCCGCTGGCGCAGGTGGAAGTCGCCCTCGCTCGTCAGGAGCCCGTTTCCGAGCACGATCTGGGCCCGCTCGAATCCCGGGCCCTTCTTGAACGAGCGCTGGTGGGTGACGAGCACCTCGCGCGCCAGGTCGGCGCGCATGACGACGAACACATGCTGAGGGCCGATCCGAAAATGGACCAGGTCGCCATGCCGCGAGCGCAGATCGGCCATCACCGCGGTCGGATCGCGATGCAGGCCGGCCAGGACTCGGATCGAGCCCGCGGGGCCGGGGCCGGGCGGAAGGCGTTTCGTCGCGGTCAAGGTGCGATATTGTCGCGAGCCGTCCGCCATGGTGCAACCGTCACAACCCGGCGTCCCCGGATGGGTTCGAGCCTACCTCCTCGTCGGGGCCGTGCAGGGGCTTGCGATCGCGATCACCGGCCTCGCCCGTCCGGCGCACGTCGTCGGGTTTCCGCTGTCGGAGACGCCGCTCAACACCAGGTTCGTGGCGTGCTTCTACCTCGCCGGGGCCGCCGGCCTCCTGGCGTCGGCGGCCGCGCGCCGCGCGATCGACACGCGCATCTACCTGGTGGGCTTCACGGCGGTGACGGCGCTGCTCCTCGTCGCGACGATCTGGTACTGGTCGACCTACACCGACGGCGGCATCCCGTATCCCTGGGTCGGGTCGTACGTCATCGAGCCTGTGCTCGGCGTCGTCGCGCTCCACACGCTCGACCTGTGGCGGGCCGATCGCCCCGGCCGGCACCGGCTGAGCCCGGTCTACGCGGCCCAGGCGGTGAGCTTCGGCGTGCTCGGCGTGATCCTGGCCGCGGCGCCCGGCACGGCGGTGCGGCTCTGGCCGTGGGCGCTCACCCCGGTGCTGGCGCGCACGTACGCGGCGATCTTCCTCGCGTTCGCGCTGGGCGCCGCGCTCGCCGCGCACGAGCGCCGGCCTCAGGCCGTGCGGCCGTTCGCGCTGAGCTCGCTGGTCCTCGTTGCGTCGACGGCGGTCGTCTCGCTCGTCCACCACGCGAAGTTCGACGGCGGGCCGTCGACCGACGTCTGGGCGGTGGCGCTCGTGGCCGGTCTCGCCGGCCTGGGCGCGGCTGTCCTGGTCACGCTCATCCCGGAGCGGACGTGACCGCGTCGCTGCGCGGCTTCCTCGCCGTGCTCGGCGGGAGCCTGCTGGCCCAGGGGCTTGCCTCGTGGGCGCTCGACGCCAGCGGGAACGCCAGCGACCGGATGCCCTATCGGTTCGCGAACGCCGATCCGCGGCACGCGCTGATCCACGTGGTCTGGGGCGCCGCCATCCTCGTCCTGCTCGCGCGCGGCCTCGATCACCGCGGCTGCGTCCGGCTGGCGCTCGTGTTCGGCGTCTTCTATACCGCCCTCGCGGTGCTCGGCGTGGCGGTGCACCATCCGCTGGGCGTGAAGCTCGACCGCGGCGAGAACGTCTTCCACCTCCTCGTCGGTCCGATCACGCTGGCCGTCGGCCTCGTTGCGCTCCG
>JBOHBE010000039.1:0-5318 GCA_050698235.1 Gaiellales bacterium | reverse complement strand
TCATGGCGTTCGCGATCGAGCCGGAGAACAAGGGCGACGAGGACAAGGTGTTCACCGCGCTGCGGCGGCTGCAGGAGGAGGACCCGACGATCGACCTGCATCGTGACGCGCAGACCGGCGAGCAGATCGTCGCCGGCCTCTCGCAGATGCACGTGGAGGTGGTGCTCGAGCGCATGCACCGCCGGTTCGGTGTCGAGGTCACCCTGCACCCGCCGCGCGTGCCGTACCTCGAGACGATCCGTAAGCCGTCGCGCGCGCAGGGCCGCTACAAGAAGCAGACGGGCGGGCGCGGGCAGTTCGGCGACTGCCACATCCAGCTCGAGCCGCTTCCCAGCCACGAGGGCTACGAGTTCGTCGACAAGATCGTCGGCGGCGTGATCCCGCAGGGGTTCCGGCCGGCGGTCGACAAGGGGATCCAGGAGGCGATGACGCGCGGCGAGCTGGCGAACTGCCCGGTCGTCGGCGTGAAGGTCACGCTCTACGACGGCTCCTACCACACCGTCGACTCGTCGGAGATGGCGTTCAAGATCGCCGGCTCAATGGCATTCAAGAAGGCCTTTGGCGACGCCGGCCCGATCCTGCTCGAGCCGATCATGAGCCTGCACATCACGGTGCCCGACGAGTCGGTCGGTGACGTGATCGGAGACATGACCGGGAGGCGCGGGCGCGTGCTCGGGATGGATCCCGGCGCGGGCGCAACCACGGTCCACGCCGAGGTGCCGATGGCCGAGGTGCTCGCATACGCGCCGGATCTCAACTCGATGACCGGCGGTCGCGGCGACTACTCGATGAGCCTCCTGCGCTACGACGAGGTTCCGGCCCACGTCGCCCAGGGCCTCATCGCGGCGGCCAGCAAGGACCGCGAGCTGGCGAAGGCGTAGGCCCACCGGGCTCGGCCGCGCGGTTACGTCGGCTGCGAGACGATCTCGATCCGCACGCGCTGCCAGCCGACGAGGCCGATGATGTGGGCCGCGTGCTGGGAGAGGTCGAGCACGCCGCGCCCGAACGGGCCGCGGTCGTTCACCCGGACCGTGACCGTCTTCCCGGTGACCGTGCTCGTCACGCGCAGGATGGTGTTGAACGGGAGCCACGGGCTCGCCGCGGTCAGCTTGTGAGGATCGAAGATCTCGCCGCTCGCGGTGGGGTCGCCGGCGAATCCCGGGCCGTACCACGTGGACTCGCCGTAGAACACCCGGCCGGTCGGCGTCCCTCCCGAGGTCGTCCCGCCGCTCCCCTGGGCGAGGTGGTCGCGGCGCGCCTGCTCCGACGCGATCCGGTCACGCATTCGCGCGGTGATCTGGGCCAGCACCTGCTGGCGGGCGGCGATCGCGCCGTCGATCTGCCTGCCGGCGGCGTCGATGGCCGCGATCTGGGCGTGCTGCGAGTCGATCTGGCTCTTGAGGCGGCTCTCGGTGGCCGCGAGCACGCGAGTCTCGTCGGCGATCCTCCCGATCAGCGCCGCCTCGCTCGCGTCGATCCTGTCGAGCAGGTCCACGCGGTCGACGAGGTCGGTGAACGAGACCGAGCCGAGGACGTATGCCGTGGTGTTCGGGGTCCCGGCCTTGTAGTTGCCGATGACCTCGGCCGCGAGCGCTTTCCGCGCGGCGGCGATCTGGTCGCGCTCATCGACGATCGTGGCCCGGGCGGCGCCGATCGCCGTCACGAGCCCGTCCAGGCGCGCGCGCGCGGTGCTGCGACGCTTCGCGAGATCCGCGCGGCGCGCGTCCAGACGGTCGAGCTGGCGCATCACCAGGGCCGCCGCGGTGCGATCCGACTGCACCGAGCCCTGTGCGTGCGCCGGGAGAAGCGCGCAACACGCGATGACCCCCACCGCGAGGAGCCGCCATCTTCCGGCCTTCCGTCTCTCGTGCGCCAACATCCCCCCTCGGACGGCTCCGGACCCTACCATCGGTCGCGTCGCGGGCACGCGGCCTCCGGCGCCCAGATGGGCACGTTACGGCACAATTGTGCCCGCTCGGTATACTCGGGGGCCCTGTCCGGATCACTGCGTGGGCGCGCGATGAATCGCATTCACCGGAACGACATCGAGACCATGTGCGCCGTCTGCGGACGCACGATGCTGCTTGGCGAGCGGCTCGTGACCTTCCATCGAATGGAGGGAGGTGACGCCCGTGTCTGCGAGCTCTGCATCGACGAGGCCGATGTGCGCGGCTGGGCGCGCGAAGGCACGCCGACGGTGCCTCTCCAGGGCCTCGAGCCACTCCGGCCGAAGGGCCTGAAGGCGTTCCTCGGGCCGCGGCGGCGGCCGACGTCGCCCGGGCCGCTCGACCCGGACGAGCTCCCGGACGACCCGCGCGGCGCAGTCGAGGCCGGCCTCGAGCTCTTCAACGAGAGCGGCCACCCGCGCACCGTGTCCGGCATCGCCCGCACGCTCGGCGACCCGCGGGTCAGCGTGGTGCAGCGAAACGCCAGCGAGGTCGTCGTCACGGTCGCCTGGGACCTGTCCTGGTACCAGTACCGGGTCGACATGCTCGGGCCGCGGCCCGTCACGCTCCATCGCCGCGGCGAGGAGCTGGCCGAGATCGAGTCGCGGTTCCAGGCGTGGAACGCGACGGTCGAGGCCGACGGCACCGTCGCCCTGGCGAGCTAACAGCTAGCTGTCGGACTCGTGGGCGTCGATCCGCGGGAACGTCCCAAGCGCCCGCGGCCGTCGCCGGTCACGCGTCTCGCGGCGCTCGTCGACGATGTCGCCGGCCCCGTGGCGCCGATCGTTTCCGCGACCCTCGCGGCGGTCGATGATGACCTCCACGTTCGGGTTCTCGGCGTAGTGCTCGGTCATCCGATCGAGCAGCTCGCCCTCGAGCTCACGCGGTATCACGCAGTAGATCACCCATGAAGTAGACACCGTTCGACCCGTCGGCGTCAAGGGGTATGCTCGCGGGATGGCCGTGCCGAGCGGATTGGAGTGCCTCCGCTGCCGTAGGCGGTACCCGATCGTCCCGATGCCGGCGGGATGTCCTTCGTGCGCGACCGAGGGCACTCCGTCGAACGTTGCGCCCGTGTACGGCCGGATGACGCCGCTTCGCCCCGGCAAGGCCGCGGGGCCGGGGATGGCCCGCTACCTGACGCAGCTCCCGGTCGGGCGAGACCGGCTCGTGACCATGGGCGAGGGAGATACGCCGCTCCTTGCGACCCAGGCGCTCGGCCCGCAGCTCGGCCTGCGCCGCCTCCTCATCAAGGACGAGCGCCAGAACCCGACGGGCAGCTGGCGCGACCGCTTCGCCGCGCTCGCCGTCTCGCAGCTCGAGGACTCGACCGTAACGATGGGCACCGCGGGCGACGAGGCGCAGTGCATCGCGCTTGCGAGCTACGCCTCGCGGGCCGGCCTGCGGTCGGTGAGCCTTGTCGACCCAGCCGTATCGGAGCGGACGCGCGATGCGATCGAGGCGGTCGGCGGCCGGATCGTGGCCGTGGCCGATCCCGAGATGCGCTGGCCGCTCCTGGCCGACGCCGAGCGCACGCTCGGCTGGCGCGCCGTCTCGAACCGGGCGTCACCTCCGATCGGCAGCGACCCGCTGGCGATCGAGGGGTATCGCACGATCGCCTACGAGATCGCCGAGCAGCTTCGCTTCGGCGCGCCCGACCTGGTGGTGGCGCCGGCCGGGCTCGGTGATGGCATCCAGGGGATCTGGCGGGGGTTCCGGGAGCTGGTCGCCTGGGGACTGCTGGACCGGATCCCGCGCATGGTCGCGGTCGAGGTCGGCGGCGCCGTGGCGAGCGCGCTCGCGAGCGGCAAGGACTGGGTGGCGCCGACCGGCTACGTCGAGACGCCGGCGCGGTCGCTGGCCGGTGTCACGGGAACCGTGCAGACGCTGCACGCCGTCGTCGAGTCGGAGGGGCTGGTCGTGCGGGTGTCGGACGCCGAGCTCGAGCACGCGCGCATGCAGATGGGTGAGCTCGAGGGGGCGTGGATCGACCTCGCCGCGGCGGCGCCGATCGCCGCGGTCGTGAAGCTCGCCCAGCGCGGCGACGTCCCCGCCCGGACGGTTGTCGTCGCCGTCGTCACCGAGCATGGCGTGCACGACGAGTCATCGGTTGCCGGTGGGACGCTCGAGACCGTGGACGGGCGCGTCGACGATCTCCTGCGCGTGCTGGCGGTCAGGGGTGAGTGACGTCGTGCGGCTCTGGGTCGACGGCGGCTCGCGCGGGAACCCCGGGCCTGCGGCGACGGGCTACCGGATCGAGGACACGGCCGGCGCCGTCCTCGCGGAGGGCGGCGAGACGATCGGGGTCGCGACCAACAACGTCGCCGAGTACCGCGCGCTGATCGCGGGGCTCCGCTCAGCTCTTGCCCTCGGAGCGCGCGAGGTCGAGGTGCGAGCCGACTCGCAGCTCCTGATGCGGCAGATGACCGGCGCCTACCGGGTCAAGAACTCCGCGTTGCGCGAGCTGTGGATCGAGGCGCGCCGCGTCGCCTCCGCATTCGACCGCGTCGGCTACGTCGAGATTCCGCGCGCCGAGAACGCCGCGGCCGACCTCCAGGTCAACCTGGCGCTCGACGCTTCAGCTCAGTGACCGTGGGTATACTGAGCGCTCTCCAGCGGCTGTAGCTCAGTTGGCTAGAGCGTCTGCTTGCCATGCAGAAGGTCGAGGGTTCGAGCCCCTTCAGCCGCTTTTTTCCGCTTAACCAAGCCGTTTCTGGCGATTGTGAGGGGCTAGAAACTCGGCTCGACCAGGATACAGGACGGGAGGCGACGATGAAGGTTTGTATTCTCGGAGCCTCCGGGAAGCTCGGGCGGTACATGATCCAGCACGCGCTGGATCGCGGGTACGAGGTAGTTGGGGTGTGTCGCGAGCAGAGCGTGGGCAAGCTCGACGCGTTCACGGGGCGGATCACCGTCGTGCCGGGTGCGACAGACGACCGCCAGGTCATCGAGCAGGCAGTGGAGGGGTGCGACGGAGTGCTCGTCGTACTCGTGCCGCGAGGTGTCCATGGGTACTCGACGGGCACCGCCCAGGCCGTGCTCGACTACGCGCCGCCGGGGGCCCGACTCATCTTCTCGTGCGGATGGCACATCACGCGGGACGGCCAGGACGTGTACTCACGGAAGCTGAAGATGATCGTAAGGGTCTTCGGCCCGCTGGCGCGGTTGGCTCGGTTCGCAGACCTCGACGACCAGGTGGAGGCCTGCCGGCGGGTGTTCGCGAGCGACACGCGGTGGACCGTGGTGCGCGGCAGCGACCTGGAGGAAGGCGAGAGCCAGGGGTTGCCCGTCTGGAGCCGGCACGTGGGCGACGCCGTCCTCGCGAGCAACCGGACGCGCCGCGTGGACTTCGCGCGCTTCATGGTGGAGGCG
>JBOHBE010000038.1:0-4770 GCA_050698235.1 Gaiellales bacterium | reverse complement strand
GTGCACGCTCTGCTACCCGCGGATCGAGGCCGGCCAGCCGACGATCTGCTCGGAGACGTGCGTCGGGCGCATCCGCTACCTCGGCCTGCTCCTCTATGACGCCGACCGCGTCCGTGCCGCGGCCTCGGTGGAGAACGACACCGACCTGCTTGCATCCCAGCTCGGCCTCTTCCTCGACCCGGCCGATCCCGACGTGCGGAAGCAGGCGCTGGCCGACGGCATCCCGGCCGATTGGATCGAGCACGCGCAGCGCTCGCCAGTGCACGCGCTCGTCGCCCGCTACAAGGTCGCCCTGCCGCTTCACCCCGAGTACCGCACGATGCCCATGGTCTGGTACGTCCCGCCGCTCTCGCCGATCGTGAACTCGCTCGAGGACGACGGGTACGAAGCCGACCCAGACGCGCTCTTCCCGGCCGTCGAGCACCTGCGGATCCCGCTCGAGTACCTGGCAAACCTGCTGTCGGCCGGCGACACCGAGGTGATCCGGGGTGTGCTGCGGCGGCTCGCGGCGATGCGCGGCTACATGCGAAAGCAGCAGGTCCTGGGCGAGCGCGACGAGCGCCTCCCGGAGGCGGTCGGCATGGACGGCGAGTCGCTCGAGGACATGTTTCGCCTGCTCGCGATCGCCGACTACAACGACCGCTACGTCATCCCGCAGGCCCACTCCGAGCTGGCCGATAGGCTCGCGGAGCAGGGCGCGGGCGCCGGCTGCAGCCTCGACTTCGAGGGCGGGCCCGGGAACTGCGGCGCCGTGGCACCCAAGAACGAGAGCTTCATGCTGACCGAGACGGAGCAGCGCGGATCGTCGACGACCGTCGACCTGCTCGGGACGCTGGAGCGGCGGGCGCGCGACGAGCCGGAGGCAGCTGGGTGAGCCGAAGGGGGGCGCCTCCGGAGCTCTTCGAGATCGCCTCGCTCCTGCTTCGCTACCCCGACGCGGCGGCGCTCGAGCGCGACGCGGACATCGCCGACGCGGCGGCAGCCCTTCCCCATCGGCTGCGCGTTCCGTGCGAGCGGTTCCTCGCCCACAGGCGCGACACGCCGGCGATCGACCTCGAGGGGGAGTACGTCGAGACGTTCGACACGCGCCGGCGATGCACCCTGAACGTGAGCTACTACCTCTACGGCGACACCCGGCGGCGCGGCGTCGCGCTCCTGCGACTCAAGCGGATGTACGCCGCCGCGGGCCTGGTGCTCGAGTCCGACGAGCTGCCTGACCACCTGCCGGTGATGCTCGCGTTCGCGGCGCTGGCCCCGCCGGGCTACGGCGAGCACGTGCTCCAGGAGCACCGCGTCGGCATCGAGCTCCTGCTCCTCGGCCTGCGCGCCTCCGGCCGGCCGCACGCCGATGTGCTCGAGGCCATCTCGGCCGGCCTGCCGCGGCTCGGCCTGTCGCAGACCCGGGCCGTGCGCAGGCTCGCGGCCGAGGGCCCGCCCGACGAGCAGGTCGGGCTCGAGCCGTTCGCGCCGCCCGAGGTGATGCCGGTCGAGGTGCGGCAGTGAGCGCGGCTCACCTGCTCCTGTGGGTGGCGTTGCCATACGCCGCGATCGCCATCTTCCTCGCCGGCCACGTGTGGCGCTACCGCACCGACCAGTACGGGTGGACGTCGCGCTCGACGCAGATCCTCGAGAGCCGGTGGCTGAAATGGGGCAGCCCGCTCTTTCACCTCGGCGCTCTGGCGGCGATCGGTGGTCACGTGCTCGGCATCCTCATCCCGGAGAGCTGGACGAGCGCAGTGGGTGTGAGCGAGCACTCCTACCACCTGCTGTCGGCCGCGGCGGGCACGCTGGCCGGCGTGGCGTGCGGATCCGGCCTAGTCATCCTCATCTGGCGCCGGATGGCCTCGCCGCGGGTTCGCGTGACGACGACCCGCATGGATGTCGTCGCCTACGTCCTCCTGGCGGTCGTGATCGGGCTGGGCCTCACCGAGACGATCGGCAAGAACACATTCGGCGGCGGCTATGACTATCGCTCGACCGTGGGCGTCTGGTTCCGGAGCATCGTCTTGCTCCACCCGGAGCCGGACGCGATGGTCGGGGCGCCGGTCATGTACCAGCTGCACGCCGCGGCGGCCTGGCTGATCCTGCTCGTGTGGCCGTTCACGCGGCTCGTCCACGCATGGAGCATCCCGGTCCAGTACGTCGGCCGCCCCTACATCCTGTACCGGCGGCGGTGGGCGGCTGCGCCCCGCCGGCGCTGAGCCCCGGTGTTCCTGAACATCCTTGTGGCGATCGACGACTCGGCGCACGCCGCCCGGGCGCTGGACGAGGCCCTCGACCTGGCCCGCTCCCAGCACTCCCGCGTCACGCTCATCTGCGTCGCGTCGCGCGGGTCGTGGAGATACCTCGCCGGGCCGTACGTGGGGATGATGCCCACGCAGGAGGACGCGGACGAGGCGGCGGAGCGGACGATCGCCGCGGCCCGTGCCCGGGTGCCTGACGAGATCCCGGTCACGACAGTCGTCGGCCGTGGGTCGCCCGCCGAGGCAATCCTCGACCGGGCGGAGCAGGGGAACCACGATCTGATCGTGATGGGGTCGCGCGGTCGCGGCGCGGCCGCTTCGGCGCTGCTGGGAAGCGTGAGCCACCACGTACTCCATCACGGCCGCGTTCCCGTCCTGATCGTGCACGCCGCTGCGGAGGCATGAGGCTCGTGTAGGGTCCGCGGCCGTGCCCGCGCCTGCGCATGACGTCATCACCATGGGCCGGATCGGGGCCGACATCTACCCGCAGAACGACGGCCCGCTGGAGGGCGTGACCGCGTTCTCGCGCTCCCTCGGAGGCACCGCGACGAACGTGGCCGTCGCCGCCGCCCGGCTCGGCCGGAGCACCGCCGTCATCACCAAGGTCGGCGACGACCCGTTCGGCCGCTACGCGGTTGCAGCGCTTCAGGGGTTCGGTGTCGACACCCGCTTCGTCAGCCGCACCGCCGATCTGCCGACCCCGGTCGTCTTCGCCGAGCTCGACCCGCCAGAGGAGCCGCGGATCTGGTTCTACCGCTATCCGAAGGCGCCCGACATGATGCTGTCCGGGGACGATCTCGACGCGGACGCGATCCGCGCCGCGGCCATCTTCTGGGCCACGGGAACAGGCCTCTCCGACGAGCCGAGCCTGACGACGACGATGGCCGCCCTTGCGATGCGCGATCCGGGCGCGACGACGATCCTCGATCTCGACTGGCGGCCCGTGCTCTGGCCCGACCCGGACTCGGCACCCGATCGCTATCGGGCCGCGCTCCGCCATGCCTCGGTCGTCGTCGGAAACCGTGCCGAGGTCGCGGTCGCCGTCGGCCAGCTCGAGCCGGAGGCGGCCGCCGCGGCGCTGCTCGCGCTCGGTCCCCGGCTGGCGATCGTCAAGCTCGGCGGCGAGGGCGTCCTGGTCGCGACTCAGGCGGGGTGCGAGGTCGTGCCGCCGATCCGGGTGGAGGTCGTGAACGGCCTCGGTGCGGGCGACGCGTTCGGCGGCGCGCTGTGCCATCGGCTGCTGGCGGGCGATTCCCCTGCGGACGCCGTGCGGTTCGCCAACGCCGCGGGGGCGCACGTCGTCGCCCGGCTGGCGTGCGCCGACGCGATGCCGACCGAGGTCGAGGTGCTCGAGCTGCTGGAGGCCTCTCATGCCGGTTGACGCGAGCTGCCTTCACGTCCGCGCGGAGGAGGCGGTCGACGGCACCGATCCGCTCGTCCTGACACCGGAGCGCTGCGGCTGGGACTTCGCAGGCCTGCGGGTCGTCCGGCTCGAAGCCGGCGAGCGCCGGGCGATCGCGACCGGGAGCGACGAGCTGGCGGTCGTCCCGCTCGCCGGCGGGTGCGCCGTCGAGGTCGAGGGGCGGCGGATCGCGCTCGAGGGCCGGACATCGGTGTTCGACCGCGTGACCGACGTCGTGTACCTGCCCTCTCAGACCGAGGCCCGGATCGTCGCGGATGCTTCGTGCGAGCTCGCGCTGCCGTCGGCACCGGCCCGCCGCCGCCGCGAGGTGGCCTACATCGACGCCCGCGAGGTGGCGGTCGAGGTGCGGGGCGCCGGGCGCTCGACCCGCCAGGTCACGAACTTCCTGACCCCCGAGGTCGACATCCCCGACCGGCTCTCGTGCTGCGAGGTGCTGACGCCGCCGGGCAACTGGTCGAGCTATCCGCCGCACAAGCACGACGATGCGTCGAACGGCATCGAGGCCGAGCTCGAGGAGATCTACTACTTCCGCGTCGAGGGCCCGCACGGCATGGCGGCCCACCGCACGTACGACCTCGCCGAGGGGTGGGACGTGACGGTGACGATCGCCGACGGCGATTCCTTTCTCGTCCCGCGCGGCTTTCACGGGCCCTGCATGGCGTCACCCGATCACGCGCTCTGGTACCTGAACGTCCTCGCGGGGCCGGGCGGGGTGCGCTCGATGGCGATCAGCGACGACCCGGCCCACGCATGGATCCGCGCCGCCTGGGCGGGCGAGACGGGAGACCCGCGGGTGCCGATGGTGACGGCCCAGGGGAGGCGGTCGTGACCGAGACCGTGCGGCTCACGGTCGGCCAGGCGATCGTGCGGTTTCTGGCGGCCCAGCGCTCGGTGCGCGACGGCGAGGAGCGGCCGTTCTTCGCGGGCGTCCTCGGCATCTTCGGGCACGGGAACGTCGCGGGCCTCGGCCAGGCGCTGCTCGAGGACGAGGCGCGGCTGCGTTACGTGCCGGCCCGGAACGAGCAGGCCATGGTGCACGTCGCCTCCGGCTACGCCAAGGCGACCAACCGGCTCGCGACCTGGGCGTGCACGTCGTCGGTCGGG
>JBOHBE010000037.1:0-6369 GCA_050698235.1 Gaiellales bacterium | reverse complement strand
CCGCAGAGACGTCGGCCTCCTCGGCGCCCGCCAGAGGCGCCACGGCGGCAGCAGCCGCTGGCGCCGGGGACCGGTCGTCGTGACGGCGGACGGTGATGCGCACCGGGCCGTCCTGGAGGGTCAGCTCTCCGACGTCGGAGTCTTCGACCATCCGGATCAGCTCGCGGATACGCTCGGATTGCGACGGCTCGAGCGAGTCGGAGTCGCGGTCGGACACCGCGCCCCTGCCCCGAAGCGTCGCGATCAGCCGCGTCGCGTCGTCTCCGAAGAGCGCGAGGAGCAACAGGTCCTCCTCGCTCGGAGCTCCGCCGGCGCGCGCCTTCAGGTCGTCCATGTCGGGCGGCTCCTCGGCCGGCCCGTCGTGGTCGGCGAACGCGGCCGCGACCTCGGAGATCTCCATCGGCGGCGAGCCGTAGCCGCCGCCCAGGAGCCGGCGCATCTCGGTGGACGCGTCAGCCCATCTGCGCGCCGAGAGCACGTGGCGCACGGCCTGCACGGCGAGGATCCCGCCGATCGGCTGTGCGAGCGGGGGCATGCCACAGTCCTCGCGCACCCGCGCCAGCTCGTCGAGCACCTCATCGAGGCGGTCGGTCGCGTCGGCTGCGCGAAGGCGCGCATCGACCTCGGCCACGAGCCCGACCGGGATCCGGTTGAGCGCCGTCCGCAGGGCGATCCGCGGCGGGATCGGAAGCGCCGGCATCTGTGAGGTCACGTGGTCGTCGATGAACCGCGACGCTGCCCAGACCTGCGCCGTGTCGACGCCGTGCTCGATCCCGAGCCCCGTCAGGGCGTCGCAGAGGAACTCGGCCGCGACCCGGTTCAGGGAGGCGGCGACCGGGTACGCGGCGGTGGCGATCGGCTCGGCGCCGCAGCGCGAGGCTTCGACGGCCATCGCGAGCGCGTTCCCGCCCGTGCCCTGGCAATAGAGCCCGACCGGCACGCCGGACGCCTCGGCGAGCCGGGCGACGACCTTGCCGCACGTCCCCGGGTCGAGCGCTCCGGCGGGGTCGTGGAGCAGTACGTGGTCGGCGCCGAGCTCCGCCAGGCGGCGCGCCTTCTCGACGACCCGCTCGAGGTTCGACATCGTGCCCGAGAACGCGAGGCCCGCATACAGCCGACCGCCGGCCTCGCGGACGGCCGCAGCCGCCGGGGCGAGGTTCTCGACGTCGTTCATGGGGTCGTGCAGGCGAAAGATGTCGATGCCGCTCTCGGCAGCCGACAGGATGAACCGCCGGATGAGGTCGTCGGAGACGGGCCGCGGCCCGACCAGGAACCGCCCGCGCAGCGCGATCTGAAGCGGTGTCTTCGAACAGCGCGCGCGCAGCCCGCGGATCCGCTCCCACGGGCTCTCGACGCCGCGCCGGACGGCGGCGTCGAAGCACCCGCCGCCCGAGACCTCGAGCGCGGCGAAGCCGGCGCCGTCGAGGATCTCGGCCACCTCGAGCACGCGCGCGGTCGAGATGGTGCCCGTGAGCGGCTGCTGCGAGAGGAGCCGGATGGAGGTGTCGACGATGCGGGTCACGCGCGAGAGATGTAGCGCGCTTCGCGCGTGTCCACCCTGATGCGCTCGCCGACGTTCACGAAGAGCGGCACGGCGACCACTGCCCCCGTCTCGAGCGTCGCGGGCTTGGTGACGTTGGAGACGGTGTCGCCCTTCACGCCCGGCTCGGTCTCGACGACGGCGAGCTCGACCGCGGCGGGCAGCTGCACGCCGGACGGGCTGCCGTCGACGAACAGGAGCTGGATCGTGTCGTTCTCGCGCATGAAGCGCAGCTCATCGGTCATCGAGTCCGCCGGGAGAGCGAGCTGGTCGAAGGTCTCGGTGTCCATCAGGTGGATGTCGGCGCCGTCGTTGTAGAGGTAGGTGACGTCCTTCACCTCGGTGCGGACGCGCGGCATCTTCTCGCCGGCCCGGAACGTCTTGTCGACGACCGCGCCGCTCTCGAGCGCCTTCAGCTTCGTGCGCACGAACGCGCCGCCCTTGCCGGGCTTGACGTGCTGGAACTCGACGATCCGGTAGACCGTCCCGTCGACGTCGATGTGCATGCCGTTCTTGAACTGGTTCGTCGAGATCATCGCGTCACCCGAGCGTGGTCAGCTCTTTAGGGTACCCCGTGAGGCGCTCGCAGCCGTCCTCGGTCACGATGACCAGATCCTCGATGCGAACCCCTCCGAGCCCGGGCAGGTAGATGCCCGGCTCCACTGTGACGACCATGCCCGGCTCGAGGGTTGCGGGTGAGATCGCCGAGAGGCGCGGGTCCTCGTGGATCTCGAGCCCGACCCCGTGCCCGAGCGGGTGGCCGAAGTGCTCGCCGTGGCCCGCCGCCGTGATGATGTCGCGCGCGATCCCGTCGGCGTCCTTGCACGTGAGCCCCGGGCCGATCCCTTCCATCGCGGCGAGCTGGGCCTCGAGGCAGGTCGCGTACGCCTCCTCGAGCCGTTCGGGGAGCGGCCCGGTCGCGAACGTCCGGGTGCAGTCCGAGCAGTAGCCGTCGAGCACGCCGCCGAGATCGATCGTGACGAGGGTGCCCGCGCCGATGACGGCGGAGCTGGGCTCGGCATGGGGCTGGGAGCCGTGCTCGTGCGCGGCGACGATCGGTGGGAAGCTCATCCCGTCGGCCCCCACCTCGTGGAACGTCTCCTGGATGCTCCAGGCGACGTCGCGCTCGCTCCGCCCCACGAGCCCATCCGCCGCGATCCGCGCCAGCACGGGCTCGATGAGCGCCGCCGAGCGCCGGACGGCCTCCTGCTCGGCTGCGTCCTTCACCTCGCGCAGCCGCTCGACGGCGCCGGTCGTGGGCACGGGCGGCGCCGAGCCCGCGGCCACCAGGCGCTCGTGCTGGGCGACCGTCATGTGGGCGCTTTCGAACCCGATCCGCTGGGCGCCGGGGGCCAGGTCGGCAAGGTGCTCGCAGGCGGCCCGCATGACGTCGCGCTCCACCTGGCGCACCTCCATGTACGCCTCGAGCGGAGCGGCGCGCTCGGTGTAGCGGAAGTCGGTGAGGAAGGTCGCCCCGTCGGGGCGGACGAGCGCGACGCCGTTCGTGCCGCCGAACCCCGTCAGGTAGAGGATGTTCGCCCGTGACGTGACGAGGAGCGCGTCGACGCCGAGCGAGTCGAGACGCGCGCCGAGGGCGTCGAGGCGGGCCGCGTGGCTCATCGCGTCGCCGCCAGGTGCTCCAGTGCCTCGCGGTATCCGTCGGCTCCGTGTCCGAGGATGCGGTGCGAGACGACGTCGGCGATGACCGACACGCGCCGCCACTCCTCGCGCTCCTCCGTGTTCGAGAGGTGCACCTCGACGACCGGCCCCGTGAAGATCTCGAGCGCGTCGCGGACGGCGTAGGAGTAGTGCGTCCACGCGCCCGGGTTGACGATCAGGCCGTCGGCGCCGGCGCACGCCTCGTGGATCATGTCGATGTAGTCGCCCTCGCTGTTCGTCTGCCAGCAGCGAACGGTGAGCGATAGGTCCTTGGCCCACTCGTAGATCATCGTCTCGAGCTGCGTCAGCGTGACCGTCCCGTACACGGCCGGATCGCGCTTTCCGAGCATGCTCAGATTGACCCCGTTCAGGACGACGACCTGCATCGCCGGGGAGGTTACTGGACCACCACTCGACCCACGCGGCGCCGTTCGGTACTGTGAGAGCGTGAGCGCACGCCGGGCCATCGCACTGCTCGTGGTCGCCGGACTCCTGGCGGGGTCGGGCGGCGCGGCGCGCGCGAGCTCGCACCATCCGGTCTCCCACGCCTCGACGAGCGTCAGCGTGTGGTTCAAGCGCTCGGCGCGGCTGTGGCACACCAAGCGCACAGGAGCGACGGCGAGCTTCCCTGTTCGGACGGCGGTTCGCGCCCTGCTCGACGGTCCGAACGCGGCGGAGTCGGCCGCGGGTGTCAAGACCGCGGTGCCGGGCGGCACCAAGCTTCTGAGTACGGCCGTGACGAGCGGCGTCGCGACGATCAACCTGAGGCAGAAGTTCGCCTCGCCGGCGCCGAGGAAGAACATCCGGATGCGCCTGGCACAGCTGACGTTCACGGCGACGCAGTTCGCAAACGTCCACGCGGTCCACCTCGAGATCGCCGGCAGCGCCGTCGCCTCGATCGGCGGCTTCCCCGTCCCGGCGCAGATGACCCGCTCGACCTTCAGCCGTCTCGTGCCGGCGATCGTCGTCCACGACCCGGCGATCGCCGCCCACCTCACGTCGGGCATCCGCGTGACCGGCATGTCCGACGTGTTCGAGGCCGTGATGGTGGTGAAGGTGCTGAACTCGGGCGGGCACCTGCTCGCCAGGAAGGTGTTCATGGCGAGCTGCGGCACCGGCTGCCGCGGGCACTTCGCCGTGACGATCGTCTACCACGTCGGCAACGCCCAGGCCGGGTCGGTCGTCGTGACCGACACGTCCGCCAGAGGCGGCCGGCCGCCGAACATCGTCCGCATCCCGGTGCGGCTCTCGCCCTAGGTCCGCGCGACCGCTCGGGCGACGGCCTTCTCGATCAGCTCGTCGCCCGGGTCGATCCCCCACACCGGACGCCCGACGGCCTCGAGGAGCGCGAACCGGACGCGCCCTGCCCGGGCTTTCTTGTCGTGCGCCATGGCGTCGATCACCGCGGCCGGCCGGACGTTCCGGGCGACGACCGGCAGCCCGTGGGCGCGAAGGAGGGCGCGCACCTCCTCCTCGATCGCGGGGTCGAGCCCGGCGCACTGAGCCGAGATCCAGAGCGCGGCGAGCAGGCCGATCGCGACGGCCTCGCCGTGCGAGAACGCCTTGTAGCCCGTCGCCGCCTCGATCGCGTGGCCGACGGAGTGGCCGAGGTTGAGCACCGCCCGCTCGCCGCGCTCCTCGGGGTCGGCGGCGACGATCCGGGCCTTGTAGGCGGCGGAGCGGCGGATCAGCTCGAGCCTGTCCTCGGGCGACCCGCGGCCCGGCTCCCACCCGCGCACGAGCTCCCACAGCCGCCCGCCGGCGAGGAGGCTCGTCTTCACAACCTCGGCGAACCCGGCCGACCACTCCCGCAGCGGCAGCGTCTCGACAGTCGCCGGGTCACACACGACCCACTCCGGCTGATGGAAGGCTCCGACGGCGTTCTTGGCCTGGGGCAGGTCGACGGCCGTCTTCCCCCCGATGCCGGCATCCACCATCCCCGTGAGCGAGGTCGGCACCGAGATCCAGGGCACGCCGCGCAGGTACGTCGCCGCCACGAAGCCCGCGACGTCGGTCGCCGCGCCGCCGCCGAGCCCGACGATGACGTCGCCGCGCTCGACGCCGAGGTCGGCGAGGCGGGTCCATGCCTGCCGCGCGACGGCCACGGTCTTGGCCGCCTCGCCCGCGGGAAGGCGAACCGTCACCAGGGGGTCGATCGGCGGCCCGAGCACGCGCAGCACCGCCCGGTCGGCGACGAGCGCCGCCCTGCGCGCGCCCACGAGGCGGGGCAGCTCTGCCAGGGCGGCGGGCCGCGCGAGCGGCGCGAGCAATGCCTCCTCGCCCCTGAGGTCGTCCGCGTCGACGAGCGCGTCGCAGGTGGCGTGGTAGAGCGGCCGGCGCTGCTCGTAGAGCTCGGCGAAACCGCGCGCCTCGACCGCGAGCGGCCGGTCGCCGGCGTTGGCCTCGATCCGGCGCCACGCCGTCTGTGGCGACACGTCCAGGAGCACGGTGAAGCTCGCGTCGCGGAGCCGCCCGCGGGTGACCGACGAGAGGATCGAGCCTCCTCCCAGCGCGAGCACGGCGTTCGACTCTCGGAGCAGGCGGCCGACCACGCGCTCCTCGAGCGTCCGGAACGCCGCCTCGCCGTCCTCCTCGAAGATCGCCGCGATCGTCCGGCCGGCCTCCCGCTCGATCTCGCGGTCGGCGTCGAGGAACGTCCACCCCAGCCGGGCGGCCAGCGCCTCCCCCGCGCTCGACTTGCCCGCGCCCATGAAGCCGATCAGCGCGAGGTTGCGGAAGGGGCCCGGGATCATGCCCGGGCGATGCGCTCGACGTAGGCGGCGTGGGCGGCGGTGAAGTCGCCGATCGCGTCTCCGCCGAACTTCTCGTGGGCCGCCCGGGCCAGCTCCCACGCGACCGCGGCCTCGGCGACGACCGCGGCGGCGGGAAGGACGGTGACGTCGGACCGCTCGACGTGCGCCTCCCGCGGCTCGTGCGAGCCGAGCTCGGCGGAGCGCAGGGGCCGCATCAGCGTGGGCAGCGGCTTCCAGATCGTGCGCACGACCACCTCGGCGCCGTTGGTCATCCCGCCCTCGATCCCTCCGGCGCGGTCCGTCTCGCGGTGCCAGCCCTTCTCGTCGGTGTGGAAGATCTCGTCGTGCACGCTCGAGCCGCGCCGCGCGGACGATGCGATCGCGTCGCCGATCTCGACGCCCTTGGCCGACTGGATC
>JBOHBE010000036.1:0-2575 GCA_050698235.1 Gaiellales bacterium | reverse complement strand
GCCGGATGCCCGAGCTCTATCGCGCGTGCGACGTCTACTGCCAGCCCAGCCTGGTTGAGCCGCAGGGCCAGGCGCTGCTGGAGGCACTGGCCAGCGGACGGCCCGTGGTGGCGACCAGGGTGGGCGGACCGCCCGAGTACGTCACCGATGCCTGCGGCGTCCTGGTCGATCCGCTCGATGTCGCGGCCATCGCCGAGGGGATGCGTGGCGCGGCCGAGCTGCCGGTGCCCTGTCCGGCGGCAGCGGAGGTGGCGCAGCGCCACTCGATCGCGCGCTCCGCCGAGCTGGTGGAGCAGCTGCTTCTGGAGGTAACCTCTGGGGGCGATGTTTGAACCCGGACTGCTGGTGGCAAGCGGGCTCGGCGCGGGCGCCGCGCTGATGGCGGGCGTGCGCACGCACAGGCCGTCCTCACGGCCGGTGGGCCGCCTCGATCCGGCCGACGTCGGGCTGCGGGAGTTCCCCGCCCGCGGTGCGTTCGTGCAGTACTCGGCGCCCGCCAGCGCGGCCTGCCGCGTCTCGCTCAACCGCCTGGCGGCCACCGTCGCGGTGCACCACACCGACACGATCGTGATCGAGCTCCACGGCCGCGCCGGAGACCACGGGCGGGCCGTTCCGACGGTGCTGTACGTGGACAGCAGCGGCGAGGTGGTGCAGCGGTGGGCGGGGCCGCCCGAGCGCGCGGAGCTGGCCGAGCTGCTGGCGGGCTGAGATCTAGGCGGCGGAGTCCGGGCGGAGGTCGGCGATGCTCTCCAGCCGGCGTTCGATGAAGGGACGGAAGCGCTCGTCGATCCCGGCCTCCTCGGCCAGGCGCAGAGCCTGCTCGAACGTGCCGCGGGCCTTCGCGTACTTGTCATCGCCGCCCTGCTTGAGCCGGTTGTCGCCGACGATGATCAGCTTTTTGACCCGCTCTGCGGCCTGGTCGGGATCGATGTCCGCCATGGCATGAGCATAGTGCTGTGCCCTCGCGCCGGTACGCTTACGGGATGGCGACCCAGATCCGGCTGACAGAGCTCTCGCACGGCGCGGGCTGCGCGTGCAAGCTGCCGGCGGGCTCATTGCGGGAGGTGCTGGCCGCGCTTCCGAGCTTCGAGGCGGCCGACCTCCTGGTCGGGCACACCGGCCTGGACGACGCGGCCGTCTGGCGAGTCTCCGACGACCTGGCCGTCGTGCAGACGATCGACTTCTTCACACCGCTCGTCGACGACCCGTACACGTTCGGGCGGATCGCGGCGACGAACGCCTTCTCCGACATCTACGCGATGGGCGCGCGGCCGGCGTTCGCCCTGAACGTCGTCGCGTTCCCGAAGACGCTCCCGATGGAGCTCCTGGGCGAGATCCTGCGCGGCGGCGCCGTCGTCGCCCGGGCGGCGGGCGCCGTTGTCGCGGGCGGCCACTCGATCGACGACCCCGAGCCCAAGTACGGCATGGCCGTCACCGGGTTCGTGCACCCCGACGAGGTGTGGACGAACGGCGGCGGGCGGGAGGGCGACGTGCTCGTCCTCTCGAAGCGCATCGGCACGGGGATCGTGGCGACGGCGGTGAAGCGGGGGACACCGGACGCGGAGGTCGTCGAGGCCGCGGTGGATTCGATGACGACGTTGAACGCCGAGGCGGCCGCGGTCGTGCGTGGCGCGCGGCCGCACGCGGTCACCGACGTGACGGGCTTCGGCCTCGTCGGCCACGCGCGCGAGGTGGCGGAGGGGGCGGGACTTCGGGCCGAGATCGACTTCGCAGCCGTCGACCTCCTCCCCGGCGTGCGCGAGCTGATCGCCGAGGGCCACATCCCGGGCGGCACGCGCACCAACCTCGAGCTGGCCGCCGCATACGCGGAGTTCGGCGACGGGCTCGATGAGACCGATCGGCTGCTGGCCTGCGACGCGCAGACCTCCGGCGGCCTCCTCGTGGCGCTCCCGGCGGAGCGCGCGAAGGCGCTCCCATGGCCGGTCATCGGCCGTCTCGGCGCCGGGCCGGCCGGGACCGTGCTGGTACACTGAGCGGCCATGGCGGCCCACATCCTCTCCGGGCTTCAGGTCATCCTCGGCGTCGCGCTCGTCGTCCTCGTCCTCATGCACTCGGGCAAGGACACCGGCCTCTCGGGGATGCTCAACCCGGGCGGGTCGAGCTACGGCGGAACGGCCGTGATGGAGCGCAATCTCACGCGCCTCACGATCTTCGTTGCCGTGCTCTTCACGGCCAACGTGATCGCACTCGGCTTCCTGCTCTAGCCGCGATCAGGCGGATAGACTACGGGCCGCACCGCCTGCGCTGGTGGCGGAATTGGTAGACGCGCAAGGTTGAGGGCCTTGTGGCCCATTGGGCCGTGGAGGTTCAAGTCCTCTCCAGCGCATGCGAGGGACAGGCACAGGCCTGTCCCTTTCTTTTTCCCTTGACGCCGTCCGGTGCCGCAGCTACTCTCGAACACATGTTCGCCACCGGAGGTGGTTCGTTGCTCACCAAGCGCCAGCAAGAGATCTGGGAGTTCCTCGTCCAGTACGTGGACGGGCACGGCTACCCGCCCACCGTCCGCGAGATCGGCGAGGAGGTCGGGCTCGCCTCGCCGTCGACCGTCCATGCC
>JBOHBE010000035.1:0-3546 GCA_050698235.1 Gaiellales bacterium | reverse complement strand
CACTGGTACCACATCGCCCTCGGGAACGACCTCCTGCTGGCAGCCGTGAAGCGGAGCGCCGCGATCGCCGCCCTGAACGGCGTCCTGGCGACGGTGCTCGCCATCCTCGCGTCGCTCGCGCTCTCGGCACCCCGGATCTTTGCCCGGCCGGCTGTGACGGCGCTCGTCATGCTGCCGCTGGTCGTGCCGTACGTCGTCCTCGGCGTCGGCATGCTCGTGCTCCTGAAGACGCTCGGCCTCGAGCAGTCGCTGTCGTCCGTCCTCTTCGTGCACGTCGTCGTCTCGGTGCCCTACGGCGTCCTCGTGATCCTGCCCCGGCTCCAGACGCTCGACCCGTCGATCGCCGAGGCCGCCCGCGACCTGGGGGCAGGGGAGATCGCCGCCTTCGTACGGGTCACGCTGCCGCTGATCATCCCGGCGATCCTCTCGTCCTACCTGATCGCCTTCACGATCTCGTTCGACGAGTACGCGATCGCGTCGTTCCTCGTGCCGCCCGGGCACGACACCTTCCCGATCTTCCTCTACTCGAATGCGCGCACTCCGGCCCTCCGGCCACAGACCGTGGCCATCGCCGGCCTCGTGATCGCCGTCTCGCTGACGCTCGTCATCGCCGCCGAGATCGGGCGGCGCGGCGCCGAGCGCCGGCTGGAGGGTGTCTGACGCCTCAGGCGGTAGGCTCGCTTGCGCATTGCGCATCCTGCTCGTCTCAGGCATGTACCCCTCGCCGGATCGCCCGGAGTACGGCGTCTTCGTCGAACGGCTCGCCGGAGCGCTCCGGGCCCGCGGGCACGAGGTCGACGAGGCGGTGCTGCGGAGCGGCCGGCGCGGGCGGATCGCGTCACCCGTCGCCTATGCCGGCCTGCTTGGTCGGACGCTCTCGGCGGCGCGGCGGGCACGACCCGACGTCGTGTACGCCCACTACCTGGTGCCGCCGGGCCTGATCGCCGCTGCCGCGGGCCGGCCGTTCGTCGTGACGGCCCACGGCGGCGATGTGCGAAATGCCCGCTCCAGCCTCCCGATCGGCCTCTTGACGCGGGTCGTCGTGCGCCGCGCCCGGGCAGTCATCTGTGTCTCGGAGTACGTGCGCGACCGGCTCGGCGCGCCGGCCGAGGTGATCGACTGCGGCGTCGACACGGACCGGTTCCGGCCGACGCCGCGCGCGCCCGGTGAGGGCCCGCGGTTCCTCTTCGTCGGCTCCCTCAACGAGCGCAAGAACGTCGGCCGGCTGATGCGGGCGTTCGCGCGGCTCCGCGAGGGCTCGCTCACGATCATCGGGGCGGGGCCGCTCGAAACCCAGCTGCGCGCCGCCGCGCCCGCGGGCGTCCGGTTCACCGGACGGCGCACGCCGGAAGGTGTCCTGCTCGCGCTCCGAGAGCACGACGTCGTGTGCCTGCCGAGCCTCGAGGAACCGCAGGGCCAGGCGATGCTCGAGGCGCTCGCGTGCGGCCGGCCGGTCGTCGCCACCAGGATCGGTGGCCCGCCCGAGATCCTGACGCCGGCCTGCGGCGCGCTCGTCGATCCCTACGACGAGGAGGCGATCGCGGCGGGCATGCGTGCCGCCTCCGCTCTGCCCGTGCCGTGCGCCGCCGGCGTCCGCGTCGCCGAGGAGCATGCGCTCGCGCATCAGGCCGCTCGCATCGAGGCCGTGCTGGCCCGTGCGGCCGGTATCGTACGGCCATGAGCGTGTGGTGGCTGGTGGTGGCGGTGCCCGCTGCCGGGGTGGGGGCGCAGCGGCTGCGCGCGCGGCGCCGCGCGGCTCGGGTGCGCCCGCCCGAGCGGCTCGCGGCGGCGACGCTCGGTCTCAAGCAGTTCCCGGCCGGGGGCGCGCTCGTCCAGTTCTCGAACCCGAGCCCAGCATCGCGGGTCGCGCTCAACCGGCTGGCCGAGGCCGTGGCGCACCACCCGGGCGTGACCGTCGTCGAGCTTCCCTCGCACAGCCCAACCGCGTCGATGCTGCGCGTCCGGTCGGCGCCGACGGTGTTCCTCGTCGACTCGAGCGGAACTGTGCAGCGCAGGTGGACGAAGCCGCCGGAGCGCGCCGAGCTGGCCGAGCTCCTGGGCCCGCCGGATCAGGCGCCGGTCGCGGCCGGCTCCAGGTAGAAGCCGTTCTCGTACAGGTCGGCGACGCGCTCGAGCTCGGCTGAGGAGAGGTCGGTGGTCGCCGGGGCCGCCGCGAACTCGCGCAGCTGGGCCGAGTCGTAGATGTTCGGGAGGACTGTGGTTACCGCCGGCTCGGCGAGGAGCCACTTCATCGCGGCCTGCCCGAGCGTTCGCTCCTCGGTGAGGAATCCCAGCCGCTCGACCTTGCGCAGCCCCTGCTCCAGCCACTCCTTCGGCCGGTGGCGGCGGTGGTCGTTCTCGGCGAAGACGGTGTCCTTCGTGTACTTGCCCTCGAGCATGCCCGACGAGTGCGGGACGCGCACCATGAGCCCCACGCCGTTCTCGCGCGCGGTCTCGATCAGCTCTCGGCCCGGATCCTGCTCGAGCAGGTTGTGGATGATCTGGCCCGCCGCCGGCCGGCGCAGCGAGAACGCCTCGATGCCCTCGTCACGCCACCCGATCGCGGGGCCGAGGGCGACGCCGTAGGCGCGGATCTTGCCCGCGTCGCGCGCCTCCTCGAGTACCTCGAACACGGCGTCCGAGCGGATCGCGTCCATGCGCGGGTTGTGGAGCTGGTAGACGTCGATGTGGTCCGTGCCGAGGCGGGCGAGGCTCTGCTCCAGCGCGTAGTGGATGAACTTCGGCGACCAGTCGTGGGGCCGCTCGACGTGGCCCTTTCGCTCCCACGGCGAGTAGATGTCGTACCCGAACTTCGTCGCGATCGTGATGTCGTCGCGGACGTCGCCGAGCGCCTGGGCGAGCAGCGTCTCGCCGCGGCCCTCTCCGTAGGTGTCGGCGGTGTCGAAGAAGGTGATCCCGAGGTCGTACGCCTCGCGCAGGAGCGCGACCGCAGATTCGTCGGAATGCTCGCCCCACCAGCCGGTCGAGACCGTCCAGAGGCCGAAGCCGACCTCGGAGGCGGGGATGCCCGACGTGCCGAAGGTGCGCGTCTTCACGGGCGGGATTGTAGATCGTTCATCGATTCCAGCCGCCGCTCGATGAACGGGCGGAAGCGCTCGCCCAGGCCGACCTCCTCGGCCATCCGCAGGGCCTGCACGTACGTGCCGCGGGCCTTCGCGTACTTGTCGTCGCCGCCCTGCTTCAGGCGGTTGTCGCCGACGATGATGAGCTTGCGGATGCGCTCGGCGGCGACGTCGGGGTCGACATCGGGCATGGCGGCAGGATAGGCAATCTAGAATTGGCGGATGGCGACCGCAGCCGTCCGGCTCACCCAGCTCTCCCACGGCGCGGGCTGCGCGTGCAAGCTGCCGGCCGGCTCATTGCGGGAGGTGCTGGCTGCGCTTCCGAGCTTCGAGGCGGCCGACCTCCTGGTCGGGCACACCGGCCTGGACGACGCGGCCGTCTGGCGCGTCTCCGACGACCTGGCCGTCGTGCAGACGATCGACTTCTTCACACCGCTCGTCGACGACCCGTACACGTTCGGGC
>JBOHBE010000034.1:0-6332 GCA_050698235.1 Gaiellales bacterium | reverse complement strand
CGGCCAGTCGGTGAACACGACCGACTCCGCCGTCCGGATCACGCACATCCCGTCAGGCACCGTCGTCACCTGCCAGGACGAGCGCTCCCAGCTCCAGAACAAGGACCGGGCGATGAAGATCCTGCGCGCACGGCTGTACGAGGCCGAGCGCGAGCGGGCCGCGGCCGAGGCGGCGAAGGCGCGCTCGTCCCAGATCGGCGGCGGCGAGCGATCCGAGAAGATCCGCACGTACAACTTCCCCCAGAACCGCGTCACCGACCACCGGATCGGGCTCACGGTGCACAACCTGGATGCCGTGCTCGCGGGCGACCTCGATCAGTTCTCGGAGGCGCTCGCGGCCGAGGAGAAGCGGCAGAAGCTCGCGGCCGCCGCCGGAGGGTGAGGACGCTCGGCGAGGTCCTGCGGCTCTCGACCGCGCACCTCGAGCGGAACGGCAGCCCCACCGCGCGCCTCGACGCGGAGCTCCTGCTCGGCCATGCCCTCGACCTCGGCCGGGTCGAGCTCTACACCGGATTCGAGCGGCCGCTGAACGACGACGAGCTGGCGGCGTGCCGCGAGCTGATCGGGCGGCGGGCCAAGCGCGAGCCGGTGGCATACATCCTCGGGCGGTGGGGTTTTCGCGGCCTCAGCCTGGACGTCGATCCGCGGGTGCTCGTGCCGCGGCCCGAGACGGAGCTCGTCGTGGACCGCTGCCTGGCGCTCCTCGACGGCGTACCCGGCCCGTCTGTCCTCGACGTCGGCACGGGGTCGGGCGCGATCGCGCTGGCCCTCGCGTCGGAGCTGGACGGCGCCGAGGTGTGCGGCTGCGACGTGTCCGACGACGCGCTCGAGGTCGCGCGCGCGAACGGCGAGAGGCTCGGGGTGGCGGTCGAGTGGGTGCGGTCGGATCTGCTCGCCGCGCTGGACGGCCGCCGCTTCCAGCTCGTCGTCTCGAACCCGCCCTACGTGGCCACGTCCGAGATGGACGGGCTCGAGCCCGAGGTGCGTGACTGGGAGCCGCGGGGTGCGACGGTCGGGGGTGACACCGGGCTCGAGGTGATCGAGCGGCTCGTGGCCGCGGCCCCCGAAGCGCTCGCGCCTGGCGGCGTGCTCGTGCTCGAGGTCGGCGCCGGCCAGGCGGGCGCGGTCGTGGCGACGCTGGAGGCGGCCGGCCTGGACGAGGTCGCGGTCGACCGCGACCATGCCGGCATCGAGCGCATCGTGTGGGGGCGGGCGGCGTGACTGAGCACGAGCGGCTCCTGTGCGACGGCGCGCTCGCGATCCTGCCGACCGACACCGTGTATGGCATCGGCTGCGCCGCCGGATCGGCCGCCGCCTGCGCTCGTCTCTACGAGGTGAAGGAGCGCCCGCTGGAGCAGCCGACGGCGGTCGTGTTCGGATCGGTCGAGAAGCTCGAGGAGGTTCTCGGCCCCGTGCCTCGAGCCGGCGCGGCTCTCCTGCCGGGGCCTGTCACGCTGATCGTGCCGAACCCGGGCGGTGCGTTCGCGCACCTGTGCGGGGCGACGCCCGACCGGATCGGTGTCCGGGTGCCCGAGCTCCCCCCCGAGATCGCCGCGCTGGCCGACGCGGCGGGCGGTCTGGCGATGACGAGCGCCAACCGCCGCGGCGAGCCGGCGCCGGGCAGATTCTCGGATGTCCCCGCCGAGCTCCGCGAGCTGGCGGCCGTGGTCGTGGACGGCGGCGCGCTGCCGGGCGTGGCGTCCACGATCCTCGACGTCACGGGCCCGGAGCCGGTGGTGATTCGGCCGGGACGGTCGCGCATCGTTTAGCATCGGGGTGTGGCGACTGCCGAGCAGACGTTCGACCAGCTCCGCGCGATCGGCCTGGAGGAGGCAGACGCCGACATCGCGGGCCTCATCGATCGCGAGCTCGGGCGCCAGCGCGACCAGCTCGAGCTGATCGCGTCGGAGAATTTCACCTGGCCGGCGGTGCTCGAGGCCGTCGGGTCGGTGCTGACCAACAAGTACGCCGAGGGCTACCCGGGGCGGCGCTACTACGGCGGGTGCGAGTGGGTCGACGAGGTCGAGCAGCTCGCGATCGACCGAGCGAAGGAGCTGTTCGGCGCCGACCACGCCAATGTCCAGCCTCACGCCGGCGGGCCGGCGAACCAGGCGGCGTATTACGCGCTGCTCGAGCCGGGCGACCCGATCCTGGGGCTGCGGCTCGACCACGGCGGCCACCTGACCCACGGCCTCAAGGTCAACTTCTCGGGCCGGCTCTACGACGTCCACGCCTACGGTGTCCGCCGCGAGGACTCGCTGATCGACTTCGACGAGGTGGAGCGGCTGGCGAAGGAGTACCGGCCGCGGCTGATCGTCGCCGGGGCGTCGGCCTATCCCCGCGTGATCGAGGCCGACCGCTTCCGCGCCATCGCCGACGAGGTGGGCGCGATGCTGATGGTCGACATGGCTCACTTCGCCGGGCTGGTGGCGGCGGGCATCCATCCGAACCCGGTCGAGCACGCCGACGTTGTGACGTCGACGACGCATAAGACGCTTGCCGGTCCGCGGTCGGGGCTGGTGCTGAGCCGGGCCGTGCACGCTACGGCGGTCGACAAGGCGGTCTTCCCGGGGCTTCAGGGCGGGCCGCTGTGCCATGTGGTCGCGGCCAAGGCGGTCTGCTTCAAGTTCGCCGCCACCGAGGGGTTCCGGGCCTACCAGCGCCAGATCGTCGCCAACGCGAAGGCGCTCGCGGCGACGCTGATCGACGGCGGCGTCGACCTCTTGACCGGCGGCACCGACATCCACCTGATCCAACTCGACCTGCGAAAGACGCAGTGGTCGGGGAAGGACGCGGAGGAGCGGCTGCACGAGGTCGCGATCACCGTGAACCGCAACACCGTCCCGTTCGACGAGCGCCCGCCGACGATCGCCTCGGGGGTGCGGATCGGCACGCCGGCCGTCACGATGCGCGGCTTCGTCGAGGACGACATGCGCGAGGTGGGGGCGATCATCCTCGACGCGCTCGACCCCGCGGCCGACCTGCCGGCGCTGCGCGCTCGCACCAGCGAGCTGCTTGCGGGCCGGCCGCTCTACTCGGCGTTCCCGCATGGCCATCCGGTCGTCTGAGCAGCTCGTCGTCGTCGACCATCCGCTGGCGCAGCACAAGCTTGCGCTGATCCGCGACCGGACGACCACGACCCGCGATTTCCGGTGGCTGATGGGCGAGCTTGCGGCCTTCCTCTGCTACGAGGCGACCCGCGATCTCGAGGTCGAGCACATCGACGTGGAGACGCCGCTCGAGACGGCGCGCGGGGCCCAGATCTCGGGTAAGAAGCTCGGCGTGGTGGCGGTGCTGCGGGCCGGGCTCGGCATGCTCGATGCCGTGCTGGATCTCGTCCCGGTCGCGCGCGTCGGGTTCGTCGGCATCTACCGCGACGAGTCGACGCTCGAGCCGGTCGAGTACTACTGCAAGCTGCCGGGAGACCTCGACGAGCGCGATGTGCTCGTGCTCGATCCCATGCTGGCGACGGGCGGCTCGGCGTCGGCCGCTCTCAGCCTGTGCAAGCAGCGCGGATCGCGCAGCATCCGCCTGCTCTCGGTTGTGGCCGCGCCGATCGGCCTCGAGCGGATCGCCGCCGACCACCCGGACGTCACGGTGTACACGGCCGCCGTCGACCGCGAGCTCAACGCGGACGGCTTCATCCTGCCCGGCCTGGGCGACGCGGGCGACCGGCTGTTCGGCACCCGGTAGGGACAGTCCCCGAACGCCCGGCGCCACGCGTGTGTTACGTGCCCGTGACGCTCTTGGGTTGCGGCTGCGGCGTGCCGTTCTCGAGCCCTTCGAGGACGAACGAGCGGTACACCACGTGCGCCCTCGCGGGTCCTGCCCACTCCCTCATCGAGTGGAGATCGAGATGGGAAGGCTCCTCCGTCTCGACGAGAGTCGACCAATACCGCTCCTCGAAGAGGTGTCCTTTGAATCTGTGACGGCGATTGAACGCTTGCGCGTAGAGGCCGTTCAGTCGATGCATCCCATCGCCGATGTTGGCGTCGGGCGTCCGAGGGCGACGTGGTAGTGGTTGGACATGAGGCAGTACGCGTAGCAGCTCCAACCGAACCGACGCACGACGTCGCCGAGGATCACCAGGAAGAGCGATCGGTCGTCGTCGTTCGCGAAGATCGGCGACCGACGGATCCCTCGAGAGCCGGTGCCGACCTCGACACGCGATCCGTTCGGGGACTGTCCCCGCAGGCATGAGACCGGTCGTGCGCGGCGAACCGGTACCCTGTTCGCCTCGGCGATGCGATGAACTCACTGCTCGATTACCAGGCAGCTGCCGTCGGGTTTGCAGTCGCTTTTCTGCTCGTCGTGCTGCTCACACCCGTCGTCTCGCTCGCAGCGTCGCGGGCGGGCGTCCTCGACCGCACGGACGGCGACCGTCGCATGCACACGCGGCCGCTCCCGCGGCTCGGCGGCATCGCGATCTTCGCCGGCATCGCCATCCCCTGCGCCGCGTTCGGCTCGCAGCACGGCTTCTGGGGCGTCATGCTCGGCGCCGCGCTCATGTGCGCGCTCGGCGCGGTAGACGACATCGTCTCGATCCCGCCCGGCCCCAAGCTCGCCGGCCAGATCGCAATCGCCGCCATCCCCGTCACGCTCTCGGGCGGGAACATCTCGATCGACCACGTGACGCTGCCGTTCATCGGCGTCTACGACCTGGGCCCGGCGGCCTACCCGGTCACCATCCTCTGGATCGTCGCGATCGCCAACATCGTGAACTTCATCGACGGGATGGACGGCCTGGCTGCCGGCTTCTGCGCCATCGCCGCCATGACCTTCGCGATCCTCTCGGCGTCGCTCGGCCACGCCGACACGGCCGCCGTCGCAGCGGTCGTCGCGGGCGCCGCGATCGGCTTCCTCCGGTACAACTTCTACCCGGCGACGATCATCATGGGCGACTCCGGCTCGCTGATGCTCGGCTATCTCCTCGCGACCCTCGCCATCGAGGGCGTGCTGAAGACCGCCGCGGCCGTGTCGCTCGTCTTCCCGCTCGTCGTCCTCGCGCTCCCGATCCTCGACACGTCGTTCGTCATCCTGAAGCGGCTGAAATACCGCCAGCCGATCTACCAGGCCGACAGTTGGCACTTCCACCACCGCTTCGCGAACATCGGCTTCTCGCAGCGCCGCACGGCCCTCACCCTCTACGCGTGGTGCATCGTGCTGTCGGTGTTCGCGCTCGCGATCCGGTTCGTCCCCGCCCACCGGCACGGCTGGAGCCTCTCGGCGGTCGCCGTCCTCGGCACGCTCGGGCTGGTCGCGCTGCTGTCGTCGGCCTACGTGATCTACACGCTCGAGATCATCAAGCTGCGCCGCCTGAGGGCCCTGCGGGGAGGCCAGGCCGACGCCGGTCGGGCCTCGGCAGACCGCCCTGCGGCCTGATCTCCTGAACGTCACAAACTTGTCACATACTCCGGCGCTCTGGCATACTACGCGCGCCCGCCAACCACCGGACGAGGACACGACCCACACGGCAGGGAAACCGGCAGCATCGGGAGCAACGGCCGGGATCTATCTGCTGGCAGCGCTTGCGCTGTTCGTGGGGATCGGCCTCGGAGCCGGCTGGCTGGCCGGGGCCCCGGCGGTCGGCGGCGCGATCGGCGCGGCTCTCGGTGTCCCGTTCAGCTTCTACCTGGTGTACCGGCGCTACCGCGACATATGACCTCGCCCCAGACTTTCGCAGCCCACAACATCGACGCCATCGTGGCGGCCGTCGCCGTTCCCGTCTTCCTCCTCGCCGGGCTGCCGCTCGAGGGGTGGTTCTGGGCGACTGCGCTCTGGGCGGTCAACCGCTATGCCCAGGCGGTGATCGAGCGCCGGGCCACGCGGGCAAGCGCGCTTCGCGGGGTCGGCATCATGGGCGCGAGCATGCTCCTTCGCCCGTGGATCGGAATGCTCGTCCTCTTTCTGATCACGAAGGACGACCGCACCCTGATGGTGTCGTCCGTCCTCCTCTTCCTCCTCCTGATCACGATCGACATCGCCACACGCGTCTTCACCCACAAGAACATCCGCGGAACGCTCGGCGGGGCGGCCTAGATGCTCCTCAAGGTCGACTTCAACCCGGTGTCGGAGTTCACGGACTTCGTCCACAACCCATACGTCAGCCTGCCGCTCGGCCTCGATATCAACAAGGCGGTCATCTACCTCTGGCTGACGGCAGCCGTCGCGATCGGCGTCACGCTTCTGATCGTCCGTCGCGGCTTGAAGCTCCGGCCCGACGGCAAACAGACCGCCGTCGAGGTCGTGTACGACATGTGCCAGAACCAGATCGCGCGTGGCGGCCTGCCCGAGGAGGGGATGCGGATCTGGTTCCCGTACGTCGCGACGCT
>JBOHBE010000033.1:0-2061 GCA_050698235.1 Gaiellales bacterium | reverse complement strand
GCGCCGCGCCTCCCGCGCCGTCCCCGGCGGCCGCAACCGCGATGCCGACCGCGATCGCTCCCTTGGCGAGGTCGGCCGCGAAGGTCGCGACCGCCGCCGCCACGCCGAGCCGGCGGCCGACGTTCCGCGCGCCGGTGGAGCCGGTCGCGTGGGCGCGGAGATCCTCGCCGGTCAGGAGCCGGACGACGTAGTAGCCGGTGGCGACGCAGCCGATCGCGTAGGCCAGGATCGTGGCGGCGACGGCGGTCATGCGAGGGCGAGCGCGACGACTCCGACGGCGACCAGCACCGCGCCGGTCGCCCGGCCGCGCGAGACGGGCTCGTGGAGAACGACCGCGGCGAGCACCGTCGCCATGACGACGCTCGTCTCGCGCACGGCGGCTACCGATGCCGCCGGTGCCAGCCGGAGGGCGGCGAGCACGAGCGCGTACGCCAGGAACATCCCGATGCCGGCGCCCGCCGTCCAGCGCGAGAACCCGTCGCGGACGACCTGGGTGCCGCGCGCCGCCGAGAGGCCGATGGCGTAGGTGACGCCGGCGATCGCGAGCGTGATCTCGAGATACGGGATCGCCGATGCGTGATGGAGCCCGGACTTGTCGATGACCGTGTACGCCGCGATGCACGCCGCGACGCCGAGCGCCATCGCCGGAGCGGCCCAGCCCCCGCCGACGTGGACGCCGCGGACGAGCATGATGCCGACAGCTACGACCGCCACGCCGGCCACCTCGAGCGCCGATGCCTGCGCGGATGTGGCGACCACGGCGACGACCAGGACGAGGACGGGAGCGGCGCCCCGTGCGATCGGGTAGACGACCGACAGGTCGTAGCGCCTGTACGCCGCGGCCAGGAGCGCGAAGTACGCGAGCTCGAAGGCCGCCGAAGCGCCGATGTACGGGACCGCCGACCACTCGACCTGCCACGTGAGCGCGGCGACAGGGGCGAACGCCACGACGCCGATCAGGATGGCCGCGGCCCCGGCGCCCTCGGGGTCGCCGGCCCGGGCGATGAGGATGTTCCAGCCGGCGTGAAGCGCCGCTGCGGCAAGGGCGAGCGCAAGGGCCGTAGCGGGCACCCGCTCACCCTACCCGGCGGACCACCGGGGCCAGGCCCCTGAAACACCTGTACCAGGTACCAATGTTTCAGGCGTGTGCCATCGCAAGCACTGCGCTGACGTGCCGGCGAACGCCGCCGCGTGACAGCTGCCCGGCCGCGAGCTCCACGGCGAAGGCGTGCAGGCGCGGGAACCTCACCCGGATCCACCGAGACGCCGCGCCGCCCGGAGAACTGTGCACGTAGAGCGGCAGGCCGACCATCGTCGCGTACGTCCGGCCCAGCGGCACGCTCGTCCCCGACGTCCACACGAGCCGCATGCGCTGGTGGTACACGATCGTGACCTTCGGGCGGATTGCGGTGATCAGCCCTCGCGCGGCCTGCGTCTCGGGCTCCGAAAACGGACTCGGCCCCGAGTAGTACGTGCTCCCCGGCGCGCCGTGCCGCGTCCAGCCGGCGGCGAAGTTGCGGTTCAGGTCGACGCCGCGGGCGTTCTGCCTCGTCCCCGCGGCCCGGCCGTCGGGGTTGAGCGTCGGGACGAGCCAGAGGTCGGCGTGCTTGGGAGGCGACCGTCGCCGGAGCGCCCGGATGACGGCCATGCCTGCGCACTCGTTCCCGTGGATGCAGCCGGCGACCAGGATTCGTGGCTGCCCGCGCGTGCCCGACTCGACGACGTGGATCGCGCGGCCGTCGAACGAGTGGCCGATCACGGTCGTCCGGTGAACCGCGTGGCCCGAGCCTGCGACGACAGCCGAGGTCGCCAGGAGTGCGGCGAGCGATCCGATCATCCAGTCCTCAGTGAACCGGCGGCTCCCAGCCCTCCAGCACCGGCGGTTTCCAGTCGGTGCCGACGGTGCGTGAGCCCTCCACCCACGGCCCCAGCTCGACCTGCAGAAACTTGCAGTGCTGTTCTTTCAGCTGGATGCCGTACGAGTTCCCCGACTGGAGATGCTTGATCAGCACCTTGCGGGCGATCTCGTTCCCGCGCCCGTCGGGGATCGGGAAGTAGATC
>JBOHBE010000032.1:0-4904 GCA_050698235.1 Gaiellales bacterium | reverse complement strand
TCGAAGATGTCGGCGTTCTCGTCGCCCACGACCAGGAACACCTCGCCCACCCGCTCGCCATCGCTGGCAACAACGGCCCAGCCGTGCTCGATCACCTTCCAGGAAACCGCGGTCACACCGGCATCCTACCCAGCCCGGCCAGGGGCTCAACATCTGCGGTCGTGCAGCCGATATCCCCAGCACGCTTGGAAGGAGGAGTTCCCCAATGGAGATGCACGACCCTGAGTCGACCAACGCTGCCGCCCTCGCCCGCGAGGCGGCGGTGCAGGAGCTGCTGGAGACCCACGCGGCCGAGTTCAACGCAGTGCATGCGCGCATCCGCGCCGCCGCCGGGCTGCCGGCCCAGGCGATGACCGATCACCGGCTGTCGCCGGAGGAGATCGACGTCATCCTGCGCCGCCGCGCGGCCTGAGCACGTCCAACTGACCCCGCACCCGATCGAATTCGGCCGCCGAATTCGCGCCCGGGCGTCGCGGGCTGCTAGAACAGCAGTCGTCGCGAAGGGAGCTGGGTGTATGTGTCTGGCCGTGCCCGGGCAGATCATGGAGATGGTCGATGATGAGCGCAGCCTGGCCAAGGTCGATGTGGCCGGCGTCCGCCGAGCTGTCAACATCGGCCTGCTGGACGCCGACATCGGCCCCGGCGACTGGGTGCTGATCCACGTCGGCTTCGCCATCTCGCAGGTCGACGAGCAGGAGGCGCGGGCCACCCTCGACCTGCTGGAACGGATGGGCGAGGCCTACGAACGCGAGCTGGAGGAGCTGCGGGAGAGCCTGATCGAGTGACCGAACCGCCGCAGCCACCCGACGTGTGCGACCGGGACCACTGCATCACCTGCGGCTACGACGGCGTGCCGATGACGGTGGCCCGGCTCGACCCTGCGTCCGGCCTGGCGGAGTGCGTGGACTCCAGCGGCCGGCGAACCGACGTTGAGACCGCGCTTCTGGCAGCGGTGCGGGCCGGCGACCGGGTGCTGGTGCACGCGGGCGTCGCCATCGCCGCCCTCACCGGGCAGGCCGGCGGGTGAAGTTCGTCGACGAGTTCCGAGATGCCGGGCTGGGCCGCGCGGTGGCCTGCGAGATCCTGTCGCTGGTGGAGCCGGGCCGCCACTACAAGGTGATGGAGGTGTGCGGCGGGCACACCCACTCGATCTACAAGTACGGCGTCGACGACCTGCTGCCGTCGAACGTCGAGCTCGTCCACGGGCCCGGCTGCCCGGTCTGCGTGATCCCGATGGGACGCGTCGACGACGGGATCGCGCTCGCCCACGAGGACGTGATCTTCACGTGCTTCGGCGATATGATGCGCGTGCCCGGCTCGAATGGGACGCTGCTCGACGCGAAGGCCGCCGGCGCCGACGTGCGCATGGTCTACTCGCCGCTCGATGCGCTACGGATCGCCAAGGAGAACCCCGACCGGGAGGTCGTGTTCTTCGCGATCGGCTTCGAGACGACGGCGCCGTCGACGGCGCTCACGCTCAAGCGCGCGCGGGCCGAGGGCATCCAGAACTTCTCGTGCATGTGCAGCCACGTGACGATCGTCCCGCCTCTGCGCGCCCTGCTCGAATCGCCCGACCTGCGCCTCGACGGCTTCATCGGCCCGGGTCACGTCTCGACCGTCGTGGGTGCCCGGCCCTTCGAGTTCATCCCGGCCGATTACAAGAAGCCCGTCGTCATCGCCGGCTTCGAGCCGCTCGACATCCTCCAGTCGATCGCGATGATCCTGCGCCAGATCGCGGAGGGCCGCTGCGAGGTCGAGAACCAGTACAAGCGGGTCGTCCCGTACGACGGCAACCTGCGCGCGCTCGAGGTGATGCAGGAGGTGTTCGAGCTTCGGCCGCACTTCGAGTGGCGGGGCCTCGGCTTCATCTCGCACAGCGGCCTCAAGCTGTCGGAGGCCTACGCCGACCTCGACGCCGAGCGCCGGTTCAGCGTGCCGGGCGTCCGCGTGGCCGACCCGAAGGCGTGCCAGTGCGGCGAGGTCCTGAAGGGCGTCATCAAGCCGTGGGAGTGCAAGGTGTTCGGCACGGCGTGTACGCCCGAGCGTCCGATCGGCACCTGCATGGTCTCGTCGGAGGGCGCGTGCGCGGCGTACTACAACTTCGGCCGCTTCGCGCGCGAGCGGGAGGTGGTGTGATGGGAGACCAGGGCGCGGTCTCCGATCGCGAGCAGCATGTGCTCGGCCTGATCGAGAACGTCCGCAGCAGGCGCGCCAAGTTCCGCGACCCGCACATCACGATGGCCCATGGCGCCGGCGGAAAGGCGACCCAGGGGCTGATCGAAGGGCTGTTCGTCCCGGCGTTCGGCGGCGAGACGCTCAGCCAGATGGGTGATGCCGGCGAGCTGGTCGTCGACGGCGTGGGGCTCGCCTTCACGACGGACTCCTACGTCGTGAAGCCGCTGCGTTTCCCCGGAGGCTCGATTGGCGAGCTCGCTGTGAACGGCACCGTGAACGATCTCGCGGTCGCCGGGGCCCGGCCGCTTGCTCTCAGCCTCTCGCTCGTGCTCGAGGAGGGCCTGGCGGCGGACGACCTGCGAGCCGAGGTCGACGCGATTGCCGAGGCGGCCCGCGTCGCCGGCGTCGAGATCGTCGCCGGCGACACCAAGGTGGTCGAGCGCGGCCATGCCGACGGGATGTACGTGTGCACGACGGGGATCGGCCTGCGCGACGCGCGGGCGACGCTTTCGCCGTCGTCACTCCGGCCGGACGACAAGATCATCCTGTCGGGCTCGATCGGCGAGCACGGGACGGCGATCATGCTCGCGCGCAACGAGTTCGAGCTCGACGCGTCGATCGAGTCGGACACCAGCTCGCTCTGGCCGGCGGTCGACTCGCTGCTCGGGGCCGTCGGGCCGGAGCTGCGCTCCATGCGCGACGCGACCCGGGGCGGCGTCGCCTCGGTGCTGAACGAGCTGGCGCGGGCGTCGTCGGTCGCGATGATCGTCCGCGAGAGCGCGGTCCCGGTGCACCCGGCGGTGGCAGGTGCCGCCGAGATCCTCGGGATCGACCCCATGTACGTCGCGAACGAGGGCAAGCTGGTCGCGTTCGTAGCACCCGAGGCGGCCGACGCGGCGCTGGCCGCGCTGCGAGGGGTGCCGGGCTGCGAGGAGGCGGCGGAGATCGGCGATGTGCGAACCGAGCCGCCGGGGATGGTGCTTGTGGAGACGAGCTTTGGCGGCCGGCGAGTGATGGATCAGCTGGTGGGTGACCCGCTGCCGCGGATCTGTTGAGCCAGGAGAGGAGAGGCGATGGCGAGCACGGTGTACGACGAGCACAGGAAGACCGAGGCGATCACCGCACACGTCCTCTGGATGACGACGGGCCTGAGCTGCGAGGGGGATTCGGTCGCCATGACGTCGGCCACGAATCCGAGCCTTGAGGACATCATCCTCCAGGCCATCCCCGGCATGCCGAAGGTCGTGATCCACAACCAGGTGATCGACTACATGAACGGCCAGGAGTACGCACAGGCCTGGTTCGACGCCGAGGAGGGCAAGCTCGATCCCTTCGTGCTGGTGATCGAGGGCTCGCTCGGCAACGAGGAGATCAACGGCGACGGGTACTGGACCGGCTTTGCGGTCAATCCCGAGACCGGGCAGCCCATCACGATGAACGAGTGGATGGACCGCCTGGCGCCCAAGGCGGCGGCCGTCGTCGCGGTGGGCACGTGCGCCACGTACGGCGGCATCCCGGCGATGAAGAACAACCCGACCGGCGCCATGGGGATCCCGGACTACCTGGGCTGGAACTGGAAGTCGAAGGCCGGCCTCCCGATCGTCTGCATCCCGGGCTGCCCGGCCCAGCCCGACAACATGACCGAGACGCTGCTCTACCTCGCCCTGCACCTCGCCGGGCTCGCCCCCGCCCCCCAGCTCGACGAGGCGCTCAGGCCCAAGTGGCTGTTCGGCCGGACGGTGCGCGAGAGCTGCAACCGCGCCGGCTTTGCCGAAGAGGGCGACTATGCGACCGAGTACGGCTCCGACCATCGCTGCATGGTGAAGCTTGGGTGCAAGGGCCCCGTGGTGAAGTGCAACGTGCCGGTCCGCGGATGGGTGAACGGGATCGGCGGGTGCCCCAACGTCGGCGGCATCTGCATGGCCTGCACGATGCCCGGCTTCCCCGACAAGTTCATGCCGTTCATGGAGCCCGACAAATGGGGCAAGCGCGGCTCGCAGTTCGCAAGCGTCGCGTACGGGCCGATGGTGCGCGCCATGCGCAAGCGCCACATCAAGAACAAGTACGACGTCGAGCCCGAGTGGCGCCGGAAGGGCAAGACCTTGACGACCGGCTATCAGAAGCGCTGGTAGGCATGACTTCCCACGCAATGAGAAGGAGAGGGACACATGGCGACGGTTGAGACGCCGCGCGAGCAGAAGGTCATGGTCAAGGAGATGTCGTGGGATCCCATCACGCGGATCGTCGGCAGCCTCGGGATCCACACCGAGATCGATTTCTCGAACCGCACGGTGCTGAAGTGCTACAGCACGTCGATGATCTTCCGCGGGTTCGACATCTTCATGAAAGGTATCGATCCGCGCGATGCGCACTTCATCACGAGCCGTATCTGCGGGATCTGCGGAGACAACCACGCGACATGCTCGTGCCTGAACCAGAACATGGCGTACGGCGTGAAGCCACCTCCGCTGGGTGATCTCGCGTTCAACCTCGCCGAGTCGGCCGACTACATCTTCGACCACGCCATCTTCAACGATTGCATGGCGAACGTGGACTTCTCCGAACAGATGGTGAAAGAGACGAACCCGGCCGTGCTGAAAAAGGCGGAACAGACGTTGTCGCCACACGGCGACATTCATGGCTACCGGACCATCGCCGACATCATGCGGGCGCTCAACGCCTTCACCGGCGCGTTCTACCTCGAGACGCTGCAGGTGGCACGCTACACC
>JBOHBE010000031.1:0-1663 GCA_050698235.1 Gaiellales bacterium | reverse complement strand
CAGATGTGGAACATGGTCGAGCTGACGCGCTCGGCGCTGGTGTCGGCCGAGGCGGGGTCGTTCCTCGACGAGGGCGGCGTCTGGTACCCCGACGACCGTCCGTTCCTGGCGCTGCGCGGCCAGATGCCGAAGTGGCTGCCGTACTGCAGCGAGCTGCTCCAGCTGATCGGCGGCGGCGGGTTCATGTGCACGCCTTCCCTGGCCGACATGCAGGGGCCGCTGGCAGACGACATCGCCAAGTACTACCAGGCGGGCGGTGCCGACGCCGAGCGGCGCATCCGGCTCTTCCGGCTGGCCTGGGACTACATCGGCTCCGACCTGGGCGGGCGCGGCGAGCTCTACGAGCGCTTCTACCTCTCCGACTCGTGGCGGATGACGGCGCTCGCGTACAAGCTGGCCGACAAGTCGTTCGCCGAGTCGCTCGTGGAGCAGTTCCTGCATGAGTAGGCAGCGGGGGTACTCGCTGCCGCTCTCGCCCGGCGGGACGGCGTCGCTCGTCCCCGCGCCGCCCTGGCACTACGTCGGCGACTTCCTCGTGATCGAGTACTGGGCGGAGCCGGCGGCAGTCGCGGCGGTGCTGCCCGAGGGGATCGAGCCGTTCGCCGAGGATCCCGGCCGGTGCGCGGCGCTCTTCGTCGACTGGCAGTCGTGCTCGGAGGGGGGCGACGAGCTGGTCGACCCGGCGCGGGGGCAGTACAAGGAGTTCTTCGTCGTCGTCGCGGGGTCGCTCGACGGCGAGGCGGTCACGACGTGCCCGTACATCTGGGTCGACCGTGACTTCGCGCTGGTGCGAGGGTGGATCCAGGGCTTCCCCAAGAAGCTCGGGCAGATCGAGATGACGCGTTCGTTCGGCCTGGACTGCCTCGCCGAGGGGCGGACGTTCGCCGGCGTGTGCTCGGCGCACGGGCGTCTGCTCGCGCGCGGCACGGTCACGCCCGAGCGCGAGTCCGACGCGGGGCCGACGCACAACGATCCGCCGCTCGTGAACCGCCGCCACTTCCCGCGGCTCGCGTCGGGCCGGCACCGCGATCCAGCCGTCCACGAGCTGGTGCGGGCGAGGAGCAGCGACCGCTCGATCTCGCCGATCCATGAGGGGCCGGCGACGCTCGAGCTCCACAATGCGCCGGGCGAGGAGCACGCCGCCCTGGCGCCGATCCGCGTCGGCAAGGGCTTCCGCTTCACGTTCGCGTACACGGTCGACGACCTCGAGACGGTGCGGGAGGTCTAGGGGTGGGGACAGTCCCTGAACTTTTCGCGTGCGGGTTTCGTGACGGTTTCGATGCGGTACCTGGCCCCGGGGTTTCCGCGTGAGCACTGTTGCCGGCATCGACGTCTCGCCCGACCACTGGATCGGCGGGCGGCGCGTCGCGAGCGACGAGCGGTTCGAGGATCGCTCGCCCATCGACGAGAGCCTCCTCGCCGAGGTCGCGCGCGCCGGTGAGGCCGAGGTCGACATGGCCGTCGCGGCGGCCGCCGAGGCCTTCCCCGCCTGGGCCGCGCTCGGCCCCGAGGGCCGCGGCCCCCACCTGCGCCGGCTCGCCGACCTGATCGACGCCAACATCGACCGCCTCGCGACCGTCGAGTGCCTCGACATGGCGATGCTCGAGCGCTCCCTCCGCGCACGCGTCATCGCCCGCGGCGCGCGCAACTACCGAAGCTACGC
>JBOHBE010000030.1:0-3089 GCA_050698235.1 Gaiellales bacterium | reverse complement strand
GCGCGGCCTCCGCGATCAATGCCGTCACGACTCCCATGCCGCCGCGTACGAACCCCCACGCGCGGACACCGCCGCCGCTTTCCTCGGCTGCGTGATCGTGCAGGAGGACGTATGCCGTACCCGGCGTCGACGGGCCCGAGACGCTGTCATTGATGGCATGCCACCCGAGCGCCGCCTTGAGGACGTCTGACTCGAACCACTCGTCCAGGTACTGCGTCGCGGAGGTCGAGAAGAGGTACCCGGCGCCGAGCAGCGCGCGGCGGTGTCGCAACGCACGGGCGCCGAGACGGGCGAGACCGGCGAGATCGCGCGGGTGCTTGACCCCGGGGTTCGGCGGCGTCCAGTCGAACATCGGCCGGATCGCCTGCGCCAGGCCGGCCAGCTCGGCCTCGAACGCCGGGAACGCCTGCGCATCGGACCGCGAGAAGCGGCGGATCTCCTCCTGCGTCGCCTGAATGTCGTCGTCCAGCATGAAGGCCGTGCCATCGGCGAACAGGTTCAGGCTCGGCCCGGCCGGGTCGACGACCAGGCCGCGCTGCGCCAGACGCATGTCGCGCCAGATCGGCTCGCGCAGCATCGACAGCACGTATGCACCGGTCGACGCCCGGAACCCTGGTGCGAACTCCTCGGTGTTGCACGCACCGCCGACGAACGGCCGGCGCTCCAGCACGAGCGGCCGGAGCCCGCGGCGGGCCAGATAGAACGCGGCGACCAGCCCGTTGTGGCCTCCGCCGACGATCACGGCGTCACAGCGATGCTCCCTCGACATGACTGTCGACAGTAGACCGATGACCGGAAGGCGTCAAGGGAGCGCGGCGTGATGGGCCGACCGCGGCGTGTCGGCTAGTCTGGGGTGCCTGCCCCCGGGAAGTCGAGCTGGTTCCCCCTGACTCCGTCCCTCCCGGCGGAGTCTCCCGTTGAATCCGTTCGACCCCGACGATTATCCGCTGCGCCCGACCGTGCGCCGGCTCTCGCACCTCTGGTGGGGCGAGCGGCGGCTCGTCGTGATCGGCCTCACGTGCGCGCTGGCCTACACCACGCTCACGCTCAGCATCTCGGTGCTGATGCAGCGGGCGATCGACCACGCCATCGTGCCCCGCCACCCGAGCGCGCTCTGGCCGTATGTCCTCGGCATCTTCGGGCTCGCGCTGGGGCGGTTCTGGATCAACTTCACCCGCCGCTTCGCAACTGCGCGCATCGGGGTCCGGCTGGAGGCCCGCCTGCGCGAGATGCTGTACGAGGGCTACCTGGGCTTCCCGCGAGCGTTCTACGACCTGCACTCGACGGGACAGGTGGTCTCGCGGGCGACGAACGACCTCTTCCCCATCCGGTACTTCATCGGCTGGGGCGTCGTACAGGGGTTCCAGAGCGCGATGATGATCGCCGGCGGCGTCATGGTGCTCGCGCTCGTGGACCTGCGCCTGACGCTGTACTCGGCGGTCGCAACGCCGCTCATCGGCTTCGTCGCGTGGCGGTTCGCGCACCTCGTCATGCCGATCTCGCGGCTCGTGCAGGCCGCGAAGGGCGACGTGACCGAGGCGGCCAACGAGGCGGTCGTCGGCATCGAGATGGTGCAGGCGTTCGGGCGCGAGGACGACGTGCGAGATCGATTCGGCGGCAAGGCCGCCTCGGTCCGCAACATCGTCGTCCGCCAGGCGGGTGTCGAGGCGAAGCACCTGCCGGCGCTCTTCTATCTGCCGACCCTGTCGATCGCCACGGTGGTCTTCTTCGGCGGCCGCGACGTCATCGCCGGGAACCTGACCATCGGCCAGTTCGTCCTCTTCAACACCATCCTCCTCCAGCTCACCTGGCCGCTCGAGGCGCTCGGCTGGATCCTGAACCTGGCCCAGCGGGCGATCGCCTCGGCGGGGCGCACGTTCGCGTGGCTCGAGCTCGTGCAGCGGCTGCCCGAGGCCGAGCATCCGCGCACGCTCCCCGAGGGCGGCCTCGCGGTCGTGTTCGAGAACGTCCGTTTCGCCTATCCCGGCGAGGAGGACGTGCTCCTCGGCGTCGACCTCGCTCTCGCTCCGGGCGAGATCGTGGCCGTGTGCGGCGGCACCGGGGCCGGCAAGAGCACGCTCCTCGACCTGCTTCCGCGGTTCTATGACCCGACGGAAGGCCGGGTGCTCCTGGGCGGGGTCGACCTGCGCGACGTCGCACTCGCGGAGCTGCGGTCGGCCGTCGCCGTCATCACCCAGCGGCCGATCCTCTTCTCGGCGCCGCTGCGGGCCAACCTGCTCGCCGGCCGTTCTGACGCGGAGTGGGAGGAGGTGGAGGCGGCGTGCGACGCCGCCGGCGTCACCGACTTCGTGCCCGATCTACCGGACGGCTACGACACGCTGATCGGCGAACGCGGCGTCAACCTCTCGGGCGGCCAGCGCCAGCGCGTCGCCCTCGCCCGCGCACTCATCGGCGGCGCCCGCGTGATCGTGCTCGACGACCCCCTGTCGGCGGTCGACACGCACACCGAGCACGACCTGGTGGGGCGCCTGCGGCCCGCGCTCGAGCACCGCACGGTCCTCGTCGCCACCCAGAGGCTGTCGACGCTCGCGCTGGCCGACCGCGCGGCCGTCCTGGTCGACGGCCGCATCGTCGAGGACGGCCACCCCGCCGACCTCTTGAAGCAGGGCGCCGCCTTCGCCGACCTGTTCGGGGACGAGGTCAGTGTCGCCTAGCCGTCCCGGCCTCACCCGCCTCGGCCGGTACCTGACCGGCCGGTGGCTGCTCGTCGCCGGCCTGATCGCCGTTGCGACAGGCAGCGCCGCGGCCCAGTCGGGCGGATGGCTCCTCGTCCGCGCTGCGATCGACGACGGCATCGCCAAGGGCGACGAGCACACGCTGACGGTCGTCGTGGTCGCCTACCTGGCCCTGAATGCAGTCGGCTGGGTCTGCCAGCTCGTGCTGATCCGCGGGCTCGCGGTCGTCGGCCAGGGCATCGTCCTCGGGCTCCGCCGCGACCTGTTCGACCATCTCACCTCGCTCTCGCTGCGGTACTTCTCGGAGCAGCGCGCCGGATGGATCATCGCCCGCGTGACGAGCGACGTCGATGCGATCTCGGACGCCCTCTCGCAGGGCCTGCCGACGCTCGT
>JBOHBE010000029.1:0-9573 GCA_050698235.1 Gaiellales bacterium | reverse complement strand
CATCGCCGCTGTCATCACCGCAGGCCGATAGCATCCGCACCGCATGCCAACGGACGTCGGAATCGTCGGCGCTGGCTACGTCGGCCTGCCGCTGGCCGTCGAGTTCGGCCGGGTCGGGCGCACGGTTGTCTGCTTCGAGTCGGACGACCGCAAGGTCGACGCGATCAGCCGAGGCGAGAGCTACATCGAGGACGTCGACTCGGCCGTGCTCTCGGAGCTCGTGAGCGCGGGGACGATCACCGCCACGGCCGAGTACTCGGGCCTTGGAGAACCGGACGCGCTCCTCATCTGCCTTCCGACGCCGCTCTCGACCAACCGGGAGCCCGACCTGGCGATCGTGACCGAGGCCACCGGGCAGATCGCCCGCCACCTGCGCCGCGGCCAGCTGGTCGTGCTCGAGTCGACGAGCTACCCGGGAACGACGCGCGACGTGCTCCTCCCGATCCTGGAGTCAAGCGGCCTCGTGGCCGGGACAGACTTTCACCTCGCGATGTCGCCCGAGCGGGTCGACCCCGGCCGCACCGACTACACCGTGAGCACCACACCCAAGGTCGTCGGAGGCTTCACCGACGCGTGCCGCGACCGGGCGATCGAGCTCTATCGCTCGTGCATCGACACGCTCGTCCCCGTCTCGTCGTGCGAGGCGGCCGAGCTCGCGAAGCTGCTCGAGAACATCTTCCGCTCGGTCAACATCGCGCTGGTGAACGAGCTCGCCATGCTGTGCCACCGGATGGATCTGAACGTGTGGGAGGTCGTCGAGGCCGCCGCCACTAAGCCGTACGGCTTCATGCCCTTCTCGCCCGGGCCGGGGCTGGGCGGGCACTGCCTGCCCATCGACCCCTTCTACCTCTCGTGGAAGGCGCGCGAGTACGACTTCCCGGTGGAGTTCATCGAGCTGGCCGGCAAGGTGAACCAGAACATGCCCTACCACTGCGCCGAGCGCCTCGCCCTGGCCCTGAACGACGTCCAGAAGCCCGTGAGCGGCAGCTCCGTGCTGGTCCTCGGCGTCGCCTACAAGGGCGGCGTCGGCGACCTGCGCGAGTCCCCCGCGCTCAAGGTGATGGAGCTCCTCGAGGCCCAGGGGGCCAGGATCTCCTACCACGACCCGTTCGTGCCCCGGCTCGAGGAGCACGGCTTCGAGCTCGAGTCCCAGCCGCTGACCGACGAGGTGCTCGCCGCGGCCGACATCGTGGCGGTGGTGACGGCCCATCCGGGTGTCGACCACGCGCGCGTGGCCGAGGTCGCGCAGCTCGTGATCGACTTCCGAAACGCGGTTCCCGCGGCCAATGGGCGAGTCGTAAAGCTGTGAGCGAGCCGGTCCGCGTGGGAATGGCCGGCCTCGGGCGCTGGGGGCGGCACCTGCTGCGCAACTTCGCAACGCTTCCCGGGTCCGCCCTCGTGTGGTGCTGCGACCCGGACCCCGACGTGCTCGCCCAGCAGGCGGCGGCGTACCCGAGCGCGCGGCCGACGTCGAACTTCGACGACCTGCTCGCGGATACCGAGCTCGAGGCGGTCGTCCTCGCGACGCCCGTGCCCACCCACCACGCGCTGGCGCGCCAGGCGCTCGAGGCCGGAAAGCATGTGTTCGTCGAGAAGCCGATGACGTTCAGCGCCGCCGAGGCGCGCGACCTGCGCGACGTCGTCCAGCGGACGGGCGGGACGCTCATGGTCGGCCACCTCCTGCGATACCACCCGGCGGTCGTGAAGCTGCGCGAGCTGATCGACGCGGGCGAGCTGGGCGACGTCCGGTACGTCTACGGCAACCGGGTCAATCTGGGCACGATCCGCCCCGACGAGAACGCGCTCTGGTCGCTCGGTGTGCACGACGTCTCGGTCGTCCTGCACCTGCTCGGCGACGACCCCGACGAGGTCTCGGCCCGGGGCGAGTGCTACGTCCGGCCCAACGTCCAGGACGTCGTCTTCGGCTACATCCATTTCGCGACCGGCCAGATCGGCCACCTGCACCTGAGCTGGCTCGACCCCGACAAGATGCGGCGGATGACCGTGGTCGGGACGCGGAAGATGGCGGTGTTCGACGACATGGAGCCCGATCGCAAGGTCACTGTCCACGACAAGGGCGAGATCCAGATGCCCGAGGGCCGGATCTCGACGCACACCGGCGACGTCTGGTCGCCCCACATCGACATGAGCGAGCCGCTCCGGCTGGAGTGCGAGCACTTCCTCGAGTGCGTCCGAAGCGGCGAGGAGCCGCGGACTGGCGTCGACGAGGGCGTGCGCGTCGTCGAGGTGCTCGAGGCGATGCAGCGATCGCTCGAGCGCGGCGGCGAGACCATCTCGCTCGCGGCGGCCGCGCGGTGATGTGGGCGGCGTCCGAGGCGCCGGGCCTCGTCGTCGCAGACGATGCGACAATCGGCGCGGGCGTCCTCTTCGGGGCGAACGTGACCGTGCATGAGGGCACCGTCGTCGGCGACGGGTGCACGATCGGCGACAACGCCGTCCTCGGGAAGCAGCCGGTGCTCTCGGCGCGGTCGACGACGGCGGGCGAGGTCGGACGGCTGGTGCTGGGCCGCGATGTGCGCGTCTCGGCCGGGGCGATCCTCTCGGCGGGGTCAGAGCTGGGCGACGGGTGCGTGGTCGGCGACCTCGCGACCGTGCGCGAGCGGGCGACGGTCGGCGAGGGCGTCGTGATCGGCCGTGGCGTCTGCATCGAGAACGACGTGACGATCGGCGCGTTCACCAAGATCCAGACGAACGCCTACATCACGGCCAACACCACGCTCGAGGAGCACGTGTTCATCGCCCCGGGCGTGACGACCACGAACGACAACCTCATGGGCCGCACCGAGCGCCGCCACGCGCTGAAGAAGGGCCCGACCGTGCGCCGCGGCGCTCGGGTGGGCGGCGCGGCCGTGCTCCTCCCCGGCATCGAGGTGGGCGAGGAGGCGTTCGTCGGAGCCGGCGCGGTCGTGATCGCCGATGTGCCGCCCGGAAAGCTCGTTGTCGGCGTGCCGGCCCGCGTCCTTCGCGACGTGCCCGCGGACGAGCTGCTCGACGCGCAGTAGTTAGCGGCCGTTGCCGGAGAGCATGCCCCGGTAGACCCGCTCGAGCATGGCGCCCGGGTGGTCAGGCAGCCGCTCGGCGACGACACGCAGGTTGCGATCGCCGTAGGTCGCGCGGAGCTCGGGATCGCGCATCAGGCGAAGAAGCGCGGCCGTGACCGTGTCCTCGTCGCGGCACTGGACAACCTCGCCGCCGTCGCCCTGCGTGATCCACTCGTCGATGGTGATCGCGTCGCCCATGACGAGCGGCAGCCGCGAGGCCATGCACTCGAGCATCGACGCCGGGGTGGCGTCGGTCGACGCCAGCGACACGGCCAGGTCGGATGAGGCGCAGAAGAAGGGCAGCTCGGGCGGCGGGATGAAGTGCATCCGGACGGCGTCGCCGACACCGAGGTCGTTCACCCAGCCGCGCACCGTCTCGGTCATGACGCCCTCGCGGGCAGCCAGGATCAGACGCGCCCGCGGCTCCTCGGCACGCGCCCGCGCAAAAGCGCGGAGGACGACGTCGAGGTTCGTGTTCTCGCGGTAGTTGCGAAGCGAGAGGACGATCAGCGAGTCCTCCGGCCAGCCGAACCGGGCCGCGAGCGCCGCGTGGTCGCGCCTCTCCGCCCCGAACGGCCGCAGGTCGACGTACCAGACGATGCGGTCGATCTTGGCGGGGTCGGCTCCGAGGCGCACCGTCTCCTCGGTGTTGCCGAGCGACGAGACGACGAACCGGTCGCCGGCGGCGATCGACTGCGCGACCCACTTTCGCCCGCGCGGCCGCTCCCGCCCGTACGTGAAGATGTCGGTGTTCCACGGGCTCATGACGAGCGGGTGCACGTCGGCCTCGGCGGCCCAGTGGCCATACGGGAGCAGGTAGTGGGCGTGGACGACATCGGGCTGGATGTCTGCCGCGAGCCGGCGGATGGCGGGCCCGAACCGCGTGCGCCGAAGGCCCGGGATGCGCGTGCCGATCCCGAGCTTCGTGATGTCGTGCGTCGTCAGCATCGAGAGCTCCTCCGGCATGTCGTCGCGGAAGACGGGGCTCACGATGTGGACGTCGTGGCCCAGCTCGGCCAGCGCCCACGCCCAGCGCAGGAAGATCAGCGACCGTCCGCGGCCGACGCCGAGGATCCGAAGCGGCCTGTCGGAGACGGCCTGCTCAGACATGCGCGCCGGCAAGCACGTCGTGCACGGCCCCGGCTACGCGGTCGACGCCGTCATCGCCGAGCTCCGGATAGATCGGAAGCGAGAGGCACGTCGCCGCGAGCTCGTCCGTGACGGGGAGCTCGCCGCCCTGGATGCGGTGCGCCACGCCGGCCATCCCCGGCTGGCGGTGGACCGGGATCGGGTAGTGGACGCCGGTCGAGATCTCACGCTCGCGCAGCTCCGCGGCGAGCCGGTCGCGCTCAGGATGAAGCAGCACGAACAGGTGCCACGTCGACTCGGCCCACGGTTCGACTCGCTGAAGCCGGACGCCGGACGACGACAGCCGCTCCTCGTAGCGCCCGCAGAGGCGCTGCCGCTCGGCGATCCACGCGGGCAGATACGAAAGCTTCGTCCGCAGCACCGCCGCCTGGATCTCGGACATGCGGGCGTTGGTTCCCACCGACGCGTGCTCGTACTTGGCGCCGAACCGGCCGTGGTCGCGCAGGCGGCGAAGGCGCAGGGCGAGCTCCGGGTCGGCGGTGGTGACGGCGCCCGCGTCGCCGTATGCCCCCAGCGTCTTTCCGGGGTAGAAGCTGTACGAGGCGGCGACCGAGTCGCTCCCGACCGGTCGGTCGTGGTAGCGGGCGCCGTGGGCCTGAGCGGTGTCCTCGACGATCGGGATGCCGGGCGCGGCCGCCGCGATCGCCGGCACGTCGGCCGGGTTCCCGTACAGGTGCACCGGCAGGATCGCCCTGGTCTGGGGCGTCACCGCACGCGCGACCTGCTCGGGCGACATCGTCCATGTCGCCGGGTCGACATCGACGAGCACCGGCGTCGCGCCCGTCCGGAGCACCGCGCCCACGGTCGCCATGAACGTATGCGAGACCGTGATCACCTCGTCGCCGGGCCCGACGCCGAGCGCGTTCAGGATGAGCTCGATGGCGGTCGTGCCGTTCGAGACGCCGACAGCCTCGGGCGCCTCGCAGAACGCCGCGAACTCCTCCTCGAACGCCTTCGTCTCGGCGGCGTTGATGAAGGACTGGCGCTGGAGCACGCGGCCGATCGCAGCCTCGATCTCGGGGCCGATCGCGCGGTACTGCGCCTTCAGGTCGACGAGGGGGATGGTGTCCATCGCGGTGCTCATGGTAAGTCCGGGATCACGATGCGTGCGCCACCGTTCGTGTGCGACGCGCTCGCCGCCTCGAGCACCTCGACGACCCTCGCCGCGTCCTCGAAATCCGTGACCGGCTCGGTCCCGGCCTTGATGCAATCGACGAAGTGGCGGCACTGGAGCGCGAGCGGCTCGGCCAGGGGGATGCGCGGGATGTGCATGTCGCCGACGCGCTGGATGAGGCGAAACTCACCGAAGGTCTCGAAGTCGGGGAAGGTGCGGTCGACCCGCTCGCGGTCGATGCCGGCGTCGTGCACCACGATCTGGCCCTCGACGTCGTCGTACACGACCATCTTCTTGCTCCCGACGATCGTCGCCCGCCGCACCTTGGTCGGGTGCAGCCAGCTGATGTGGACGTGCGCCACCGTCGTCTCGTACTCGAGCACGAGGAACGCCAGGTCGGGGATCCCGGGCTGGAGGTAGTCGTAGGCGTGGCAGTGGACGGCGCGCGGATGCCCGCCCAGCCAGTAGTTCAGGATCGAGATGTCGTGCGGCGCGAAGTTCCAGATCGCGTCGACGTCGCGGCGCACGCGGCCCAGGTTCAGGCGCTGGGAGTCGATGGAGTAGATCTCGCCGAGCTCCTGGCTCTCGATGAGCGACTGCACGTGGTTCACGAGCGGGCTGAACCGGAACGTGTGGCCCGCCATCAGGACGAGTCCGGCCTCGCGGGCCTTGACCCCCAGGGCGCGGCAGTCGGCGGCGCTCAGCGCGAGCGGCTTCTCGACCATGACGTGGCAGCCGCCCTCGATCGCCTCGGAGGCGACCTCGACGTGCGTGCTCGGGTTCGTCGCAACGATGACGGCGTCGATCGGGCCGGCGGCGAGCGCCTCGCCGAGCGTCGCGGTCGAGCGGGCGAGCGGATAGACGCCGAGCAGCGCCTCACGCAGGTCTTCGCGGAAGTCGACGAGCGCCACGACCTCGACGTCGGGGAGCGATGCCGCCGCCCGGATCACCTTCGGGCCCCAGTAGCCGCAGCCGACGAGCGCGACGCGCACCTTGCCCTCGCTCATGCCACGCTCCGGAAGACGTCGGCCATCTCGGAGGCGCGCGTGCGGCGGTCGAGCCGCTCGCGCAGATCGGCCGGCAGTGGGCGGTCGCCGAGGTCGCCGGCCCGCCACGCCTCGACCAGGCCCTCGAGTTGCGCGCGGATGGCACCGACGTCGTCGGGGTCCGCGATCCGCCCGAACCCGGTCGAGCGCAGGAGGTCGGCCGCGATCCCCTCGGGCGGGACGAGCGCGAGCACCGGCCGCTCGGCCGCCAGGTACTCGAAGAGCTTGCCCGACAGCACGCTCAGGCCGAGCCCGCCGGCGCGCGGAATCAGGAGCAGCAGCGCGTCGGCGCCCTTCATGGCGGCGAGCGCCTGGTCGTGGGGGAGGAAGCCGTCGATGCGAAGCGCCCCGCCCAGCCCGAGCGACTCGGCCCATTGCCGGTCGGCGGTGCGAAACCCGCCCACGAAGCGCGCCTCGATCACCTCGCGCAGCTCCGGCCGGTCGGCCAGGAGCCGGGCGAGCGCTTCGAGGAACGGCCGCGGGCTCCGCACGCCGAAGAAGAACCCGGCGTGGAGGATCCGCAGGCGGTCCGAGGGCGTGTGCTCGAGCCCGGCGAACTCGTCGAAGTCGCAGCCGTTCGAGATCACCGCGCTCGGCGTGCCGGCCGGAGCCAGCGCGCGCGCCTCGTCGGCGATCGTCTCGGTCACGGCCGTGAGCGCCGACACGCGCGCGAAGGTGCGCCGCGCCATCGTCTCGAGCACGGCCCGCTTGGCGCGGACGCTGCGGCGGTCGTAGCGCCGGTGCGGGTTGGCGAGCCACGAGTCGCGCAGGTCGGCGATCCACGGCACGCCCGTCCGGCGGGCCACGATGTTCCCGATCATGTGGGCGGACGACGGCGGAGAGGTCGTGAGGACGACGTTGGCCGAGCGCTCGCGGACGATCCGCACCGCCGCCCGCGCCGCATCCGGAACCCAGACGACGCGCGGATCCGGGACGAGCAGCTGACGGCCGTAGAGGCCGGCTCGGGTGGCCACGCCCCGGAGGCCCTCGGCGCCCGCGAGCACGTCGGCAGCCGGGCGCTCATCGGAGGGGCCGCGGTAGCGGGCGCGGTGGACGACCGTCCCCGCGGGGATCTCGGCCGCAAGCCCGGGATCGTGCGCGACCCACTTCGGATCGTCCGGCGCCAGCACGTCGACGTCCCACCCGAACGCCGGCAGGTGCTTGCAGAGCTTGAGCACGCGCTGCACGCCGCCGCCGCCCGCAGGCGGGAAGTAGTACGAGACGATCAGGGCGCGCACGGGCTCACCGCTCGTCGTACTCCACCTGGTCGTAGTAGCGGATCGCCCGCCGCGTCATGCGCACGCGCGACTGCTGGGCGGCGAGCCCCTCCTCGTCGATCTCACCGAGAGCGTGTCGAACCGCGAGGTACGGCATGTTGAAGTCGTCCTGGTAGACGATCGTCGAGATGCGCGGATTGACCTCGAGCAGCCGCCCGTCGATGAACTGCACGTTCACGAACCAGTCGACGCCCAGGTCGGCCACGAGCTTCCGCGAGGCGTCGACCAGCGCCGGCTCGTCGGCCGTCTCGAAGTACATGGCGAGGCCCGCGCGCACCGCCTCGCGCGTCTTGGCGTGGCCGACCAGGAAGCGGCCGCCGCGGCAGATGGCGTCGACGGTGTGCTCCTTGCCCTTCAGGTAGTCCATGACGAGGAGCGCCGGGAAGTCCTGTTCGCCGATGGCCTCGAGGGCCTCGTCGAGCGTGAGCGGGATCGGGCCTGGGCGGGCCTCGAGGAGGTGCCACCGGCGGTTGGGGTTGGCCGACAGCACGAGGAACCCGCGCGAGCCCTTGAGCGCGGTCGGCTTCGTGCAGACGTCGACGTCGGGATAGCCGAGCTCGTACGCGGCGGCGAGGAACTCGTCGGGCGTCGTGGTCAGGATCGAGCGTGGGATCGGGATCCCGAGGCGCTCGCACAGCTCCATCGTCCGGGCCTTGTCGTTGCAGGCCTCGATCGCCTCGGGCGACGCCACCAGCACGGGCACGTCGAACTGGTCGATCGCCTTCGACACGGCCGCCACCTCGAACGAGGAGAGCGGAAAGACCACGTCGACCCCCTCCCGCCGGGCCAGCTCCGCCAGGTGCCCGGGAAACTCGTCCGACGAGCCGGGCGGCACGACGTGGAACGCGTCGCAGATCGCCCGCCCGCCGCGGCGCGCGCTCATGTCGGTGCCGACCACGGCCAGTTCCCGCTCGCCGTTCTGCTGGAGCGACTTCACGAGCCGCCCGCCTCCGGGCGACCCGGCGGCCGTCACGAGGACGCGCAGCGGCCGGAGTGGTTCTCGGATGTCGCTCGTGGCGAGCCCCTCGGGTTGGATGGACGTGGAATCCGGGTCGCCGAGCGGCCTACCCGCGGACGGCCGCGAATGCTAGTGGAGATCCACCGGCGAGCCGCGTAGTCGGATTCTCCGGGTACCGTCCCGGCGTGGCCGATGACGCCTCGCGCTGGGAGCGGCTCCGCCTCTCAACGGACAGGCTCTGCTTGCGCACGTCGAGCCTCGACGATGCGGAGGCACTGTACGACCTGTTCGCCGACCCCGAGGTCATGGATGGCTTGGGCAAGGAACCGGTCTCAACCCCCGAGGAGGCACGAGCCATCCTCGACGACGGGATACGCAGTTGGAGAACCGATGGGGTCGGCCCGTTCACCGTCGAGACCACGGACGGCAGACGGCGGGTGGTCGGCCTGGCCGGTCTCATGATCTACGACATGCGCGGGTGGACGCCTTCGACGTGGGCGAACGCAGGAGGTCATGCGCAGCCCGAGCTCGGCTGGGCCTTGAGACGCGCGCACTGGGGCCATGGATATGCGACCGAAGCAGCCGCAGGCATCCGGGAGTGGGCATATTCGTGTCCAGCCGTCGAGCGGCTCGTCTCTCTGATCACACCCGACAACGTCCGCTCTCAGCGGGTGGCGGAGCGACTCGATGCGATCCCGACGGAAGTCGTCACGCCCACCGACTCGGGGCGCACGGCGGTCGTCTGGCGACATCCGCCGGCCACCTGATCGCAGTCAGAATCCGAGATTGACCGAGCAGGCCCGTCCGCGCGCGTCGACGAGGTGCACGACGTCGCCCTCGCGCTCGACGACCCGGCCGCCCTCGGCCAGCACCTGCTCCATGTACGCCTGCTCGTACTCCCGCCTGTAGCTCGCCGGGTTGCAGCACCCGTACGCGCGGATGCGCAGCTTGCCGTCGACACGTCGAA
>JBOHBE010000028.1:0-4254 GCA_050698235.1 Gaiellales bacterium | reverse complement strand
GTGGTAGGTCGACCGCAGCGAGTCAAGATCGCACTCGAGCCGGGGCGCATCCTCGACCCAGGCCTCCAGGCTGCGCTCCATGTTCGGCCGGGCTCGCCTCTGGCCCCGCGCGTACTTCGGCCGGACGAGCGCTCCGCTCGCACCGGCGGCTGGGACCACGTCGAGGTCTGTGGTCCATTCCCCGCCGGGCTCGATGTGCGCGGTGAACGTCAGCCCGTGCTCGTCGATCTTCGCCGGTGCGCTGGCCGAGATCGCTGTCGCACGCCGGAACGTCTCGCGCTCGTATCCGAGCACCAGCCGCTTCTTCTCGACCCGCGCGGAGTAGCGCCCCTTCTTCTGGAGTGCGTCCTTCACCTCGAACAGGTCGGCGAAGTCGCTGGCGGCTTCGATGCGGACGGTGAGGTCGACGGGATGCTCGTCGTGGTTCAGGATCGTGAGCTCCTCGTGGAACCCGTCTCCGACCGCGCGCCGGCGGATCACCGAAAGCTTCGCGTCGACGTACACGGTGCCCGTACCCGGCACGAGGAAGAAGCGCGTCTCGAAGTACTGGAGGTCGTCGACCGAGAGCGGGTTCAGCCCCTCGCCGTTCACGGTCAGCACCCATCGGGAGAGGAAGCGGCTGTCGAACGAGAAGAGCCCCGTTGGGTCGGTGAGCGACGCCTCGATGTCGCCGCGAGAGTCGCTGACCACGAACGTGTTGCCGTCGAGGATTGTGACCAGATCGGTGTTCATTCGCCCTTCCTTGGCGGCCCCGGGAACGTGTGTTGGAACGCGAGCAGGAGGCCGCGATCGCCCTCGACGTCGATCGCGCCGCGGAGCAGCGCGGCCAGCGCGTTCGCCCGGCCAGTGGCGATGCGGTCGAAGAGCACCCGGTCGGACCGGACGACGCAGTCGGCCTTCGCGTTCCTGCGCGACAGGGCCACGTCGCCCTTCGTGATCGTGATCAGCCAGCGCTCTCTGCGCGCGCCGCCGTCCCCGAGGTCGAAGCGGAGCGTGCCCGTGACCTTCGCCAGCGCCGGCTCGTGCCCGCGCGCCGCGAGCTCCTCGAAGAACGTCGTCGTCGCGTCCGTCATCCGATCACCCTTCCTGCCGCTCGACCTGCTTGGGGAGGAACCAGGCCGCGCCCAGCCCGATGAGACCGAACCCGGCGAGGGTGATCATCGCGATTGCATACGAGCGGGTGCCGGTGGCGACGACGGACACCAGGATCGTCCCGGCGATCGCCGTGCCGAACGTCGAGCCCAGATTGGACACGCTGCGGGAGAGGCCCGAGATCTCGCCCTGGAGCGCCTCGGAGAAGCTCGACTGCACGACGTTCACCGACGGGGTCAGCATCCCGCCCAGGCCGAACCCGATGAGCAGGAGCCCGGGCCCGAACGCAACGACCCTCGAGGAGTTATGGACGAGGCCGAGCAGGAGCCCGATCCCGGCCAGGGTGATAAGAAAACCGAGCACGATCAGCGTCCGCTGCGAGCGCCTCTTGGCAAACCGCTCCGCGGCGAACGACGAGACGAGGACGCCCAGCGTCGCTGCGGTGAAGACGACGCCCGTCCCGATCGCGCTGTATCCGCGAACGGTCTGGAGGAAGACCGATACGACGAACGACGTCCCCATGAGCAGGAGCCACTGCATGTTCTGCGTGACGAGAGCCAGATTGCACGTCCTGTTCTTGAAGAGGCCGGTCGACAGGAGCGCCTCCTTCCCCGCCCGCTCCCGAGCGCGGATGTAGAAAAAGAACCCGGCCAGGAACGCGAGCCCGAGCACGACGAACAGGACGAAGAGCGCGTTGCGGGTGCCGGCCTGGAGGATCCCGAGCACTACGAAGAACATGCCGACCGCCGACAGAATCGCTCCGACCGCGTCGAACGGCCGGGTCGGGTCGGGCGGGAGGGGATCGACAAGCCGACGGCTCAGCAGGAGGATCGTCGCGACGACGATGGCCTGGAAGACGAACGCGGCCCGCCAGTCGATCCCCGTCGCGATCAGGCCCCCGATCAGCGGCCCCGCCGCTGCGCCGATCCCGCCGAGCCCGCTGATCGCGCCGAACGCCCAGGCCCGCGAGGTGAGGTCGCTGAACCAGAGTGTGGCGAGGATGTAGACCGGCGGGATCAGAAGCGCCGTCCCGACACCCTCGAACACCGAGTTCCCGAGGATCAGCACGCCGAGATTCGGCGCAACCGCGCTCAGAAGGGCGCCGACTCCGTACAGCGCGAGGCCCAGGTTGAGGCACCGCTTCCGGCCCCAGCGGTCTGTCAGCTTGCTGCACGGGATCATCAGGATCGCCATGATCAAGAGGAAGAGGGTGATCGCGGTCTGGACGCCCTGCACGTCGGTGTTCAGATCCTTGCTGATGTCGGTGATCATCACGTTCATGTTCGAGCCTGCGAAGCTGCAGATGAACTGCGCAAGCGCGAGCGGAAGGATCAACCTCCGCGGCGAGATGCCCGCGACCCCCGGAGCCTCGGCACCGCCGATCGCGACAGGATTCCCGGTCACGCCGTCTCACCATCGCGACGAGTGGTCAGCATGTTTGGCGACGATGGCTCCACCCTGCGCATGCCGCATCGCCCCGTGGGGGTGAATCGGCCTATCGCTGGAGACGGATCGTGTTCAGATCCTGCGCGCGCACGTCGTCGATGCGGGAGAGCAGGTCGCCGAGATCGTCATGCTCGGCATGGAGATAGCGGCCGGCGAGCGCGTCGTAGCGCCCAGTCGCGAGCGCGGCGACGAGCCGGGGGGCCAGCTCAGGCGGCGTCCAGGGCGCGTCGTCGGGCGCCCACGAGGTCATGTCGGTGCGCACGAGCCCGGGGCTGAAGAAGAAGACCGGGATCCGGCCTTCGAGCTCGCCGGCGAGCGACTCGCCGTAGCGGCAGACCGCCGCCTTGCTGGCGGGGTAGGCGGTGGTGCGCTGGCCCGGCAGGTAGGCCGCGCCGCTGCCGGTGATCACGATCCGGCCCGTCCCGCGCTCGAGCATCCCGGGGATCACCGCGCGGCAGCAGAGGTGCACTCCGAGGACGTTGACCTCGAACGTCCTCCACCAGTCGTCCGGATCGATCTCCCAGGAGGCGTCGCCCCGGCTCGCGATGCCGGCGTTCGCGACGAGCAGGTCGACTGGCCCCGCGTCGGCGACGACCCGCTCGACGGCCTCACGGTCGGTGACATCGAGCGCAACCGCGCGGCCCTTGACCTCGTCCGCGACCGCTTCGACCTGCTCGAGCGTGCGCGCCGCGACGACGACGTCCCAGCCGTCCCCGGCGAGGCTGCGGGCGATGTTCGCCCCGATCCCCCGTCCGCCGCCTGTCACGAGTGCGAGCACGCGCGAACCGTAGCGGCATCATTCTGGGAGTGGGGAAGCTGGACGCAGCCAGGTGGTGGGCGATTCGCCCGGCGCAGAACCGAAAGCCGGCCACGTACCGCTGCCCGTTGTGCGGCTACCACCTGCACGCCATGACGAGCCACATGCTGATCGCGCCGGAAGGCGACGCCGGCCGCAGACGGCACGCGCACGCGGAGTGCGTCCAGGCCGCGCGCCAGGCCGGGCGGCTGCCGCTGCTCGACGAGTGGCGCAAGACCCAGCCGCGCGAGCCGTCGCTTCTGCGCCGGCTGTTTCGGCGCGGCTGACGGACCGTCGACTACGCGTCGGGCCGGCCCCGGACAGAGGCCTGCCGGATCCGCCCCGGCTCGGCGGTCGGAGGCTGAGCCAGGTGCGGGCTCCCCGCGAGGCGCCGGAACGGCCCGTCGGAGGCGAGCAGATCGGCCGGTGATCCCTGCTGGACGATGCGGCCGCGCTCGACCACGAGCACGGCGTCGGCCCGGCGGACGGTCGCCAGGCGGTGGGCGATGATGACGGAGCTGCGGCCGTGCAGGAGCCGGTCGAGGGCGCGCTCGATCACGACCTCGGTGGGCCGGTCGATGTTGGAGGTCGCCTCGTCGAGTATCAGGATGCGCGGGTTGGCGAGCAGGGCGCGGGCGATCGAGATCAGCTGTCGCTCGCCGGCCGAGAGCCCCGCACCGCCCTCGCGCACCTCGTGTTCGAGGCCGCCGTGCAGCCGCCCCAGCAGCCGGTCGAGGCCGATGGCCGCGGCGGTGTCGCGGACGTCTTCCTCGGTTGCGTCGGGCCGGGCGAAGCGGATGTTGTCGGCGATCGTGCCCGAGAATAGGAACGGGTCCTGCAGCACCACGCCGAGCTGGCGGCGGTAGCTCGAGAGCCGCACGCCGCGCAGGTCGGTGCCGTCGACGCGCACCGTTCCCGAG